>JAIPGA010000078.1 GCA_021736445.1 Synergistales bacterium
TTCTTTTCATGGGATAGCCAAGAGGGGCACGCCGCTCCGCCCGCTTCCTCATGCCTACGCCTGCCAACCGCGGGGCTCCGTTCCACTGGCGCCCCTCCAAAAGGCCAGGGAGCAGGATCTCGGCACCTGGCTCCCCCTGTAATCCTCCTCCCGGCCCGCGGCAGACAGCCCGGGCCGGGAATCTTCCTATGAAGAGTCTCCGGGAAGGCGCCCCCGCTCCATCTCTGCCTGCGCTTTGTGACGGGCCGCGGCAAAGGCCTGCACCGAACGGGAGACATCATCCTCCGTCGTCGCCCAGGAGCAGACACTTACCCTGATCACCCTCCGTCCACACCATTCGGCACCGCCCACCCAGCATTCGCCTGAAGCCTGGATCTGTTCCATTGTCCTGGTTGTCAGTTCGTCCTCCTCACAGGCCACAAGCACCTGGTTGAAGACCACGTCGTTCAGTATGGCGAAGCCCTTGTCCCGCAGTGCGTCGGCCATCTGTACCGCCCGGTCGTGCAGCCCGGCCACCAGCTCGCCGACACCGGACCGGCCCAGATAGCGCAGTACCGCCCAGAGCTCCACGGCCCGGGCCCGCCTGGACATCTCGGGCGTATAGTACATGCCCTCCCGCTGATCGCCGAAGGCAAGGTAGGACCCCGAAGCGTGCAGGGCCTGGGCGATGGCCTCCCGGTCCCGGCAGAGGACGATGCCGCTGTCGTAGGGGGTGTTGAGGGTCTTGTGCCCGTCCGCCGACCAGGAGTCGGCCATCTCCATGCCTCTGGTGAGATCCTGGAAACGTTCCGAGGCTCCCGCCCAGAGACCGAAGGCCCCGTCGATATGCACCCAGGCTCCGGCATCCCGGGCTTTTGCGCAGAGCTCGCCGAAGGGGTCGAAGGCACCGGTGCGCACCTCGCCCGCCTGGAGGATCAGAACAGTGTGGTCGTCCAGTTCCGGGAGGGCCTCCGGCACGATACGGCCCTGACTGTCCGTTGCAACCCATTCCACGTTGCCGGTGCCCAGCCCAAGCACGGAGACGGCCTTGACCACCGCTCCGTGGGCGCAGTCGCCGGTCACGATGCGCACAGCAGGGGCACCGTTGAGGCCCCGGGTGTTGACCTCCCACCCCGCCCGTTCCAGCACACGGTACCTGGCCGCCGCAAGCCCGCAGACTATGGCCTGGGAGGTGCCGCTGACAAAACCGGCCACCACCTCATCGGGCAGCCCCAGGAGCTCGCGCAGCCAGCGTTGGCAAACCTCCTCAAGCTTGGCCACCACGGGAGACATCACCTGCAGTGCCGCGTTCTGGTCCCACATGTCCGAAAGCCACCGTACCGCAAGGGAGGCCGGGATCGCCCCACCGGTGACAAAGCCGAAATAGCGCCCGCCGGTGCCCGTCACCGTGGCGGGAGATCCGTACCGGTGCAGCTGTCGCACCAGCGACTGTGCGTCACAGGGTTCTTCGGGGAGGGGTTCCTCGAACACACCGAGCCCCTCCAGGGCTTCCTGTTGAGGGAAGACGGGGCGGCCGGAAACCTGATCGGCGTATTCAAAGGCGCACTGCTGGGCAGTTCTGAATACCTCTTTACTGGACATCTCCTGAAACATCCGATGTTGTAGTGGCTGCATCGTTTTTGCTCTCCCCATTCATGCTCAGTTGGTCGCAACTATGCCCCCCGGCGCACGGCCATCTTCCTGCGCAACAGCTGGGCGTTGACCGCCACAATGACCGTGCTGAGGCTCATCACGCCCCCAGCGCGGGGCTGACGAGAATGCCGGCGTTGTACAGAACACCGGCGGCCAGGGGTATGGCCGCAACAGTATAGCCTGTAGCCCAGACAAAGTTCTGGATCATCTTCCTGTGCGTCTCCCTGCCGAACAGCACCAGCGAAACGATTGATGGTGCCGCCGGTTTTGCGACCGCCTCCTTCGTCATGCTTTCCGTCAGCGCAGTGGAGGTCCTTCCATTGCCGGCTCGGCCGCTTTCCGGTGTTTTCGTTCCGGTCACTGCGGATACAGCTCGTGAGGTGTAGAATGGAGGTGCTGCAAAGGGAGGGAACACGATGAGCCTCGAACTCTGGGCGGCCTTCGTGGCCGCTTCGGTCTGCATTCTCATTCTGCCCGGCCCGGTGATCATCACGGTGATCAGCCAGGCAGCGGCATACGGGAGGACCTCCGTGGTCCCGCTTGTGGCCGGCGTTGTCCTGGGGGACTTCACGGCCATGACGCTCTCCATCGTGGGGCTGGGAGCACTGATTTCCGCCTCGGCGGTTCTCTTTTCCGTGTTCAAATGGATAGGCGCGTGCTACCTGGTCTATCTGGGGATAGGCCGGTGGCGTGCCTCCAGAGAAGAAACCTCCACACAGGCTCCACACACAACCAGAGGCCCCGCCCTCTTCCGCAGTTCCTATATCGTTGCGGCCTCAAACCCCAAGAGCATTGCCTTCTTCGTCGCCTTCCTGCCCCAGTTCGTCAATCCGCAGCAGCCTGCGGCGCAGCAGTTCCCGCTGCTGATGGGGACCTTCCTCCTGCTTTCTTTCACCAACGCCGGTCTCCTGGCATTCTTCTCGGGAACGCTGCGGGAGACCCTGCAGAGCAGTGCCTTCCACAGGTGGGTCAACCGGTGCGGCGGTACGGCGCTCATCGGGGCCGGCATCTTCACGGCGGCGATGAAGCAGACCTAACCAGACACAAAAAGCCGGCCCGGCATCCCTCGCATGAAATCCCGGTTCACGATCTATGGAACCTGCGAAGGTCCCCCTACCCTCCGGCGAGGAGCGGAAAGACGGAGACCTCGTCGCCGGAGGCGAGCTCCGTGTCGCCGCCGTTCAGGTGGACGATATGACGGCCGTTGACGAGGATGATCGTCTGTGAGGAGATCTCTCCGGCCTCCGTGAGGGCCATCCTCCGGAAGGGAGTGCCGTAACGGTCGGCAAGAGCCGCCAGGAGGTCCCGGACGGTGGGTTGCTCCGGGACCTCCACGGCCTTGCAGTCGGTCACGTTCCGGAAGGTGCCGAAAAACGCGACCTTGATCATCCCTACTTGTACCCTTCCAGACCCAGCGCGGCGAGCTTCTCGGCGGTGGGCACGCCCTTGTCGTCCCAGCCGCGTTCCTCGTAGTACCTGGGCAGCATCTCCGCAAGCCGGCTGACCTTGCCCTGGGCGGGCCCCGCAGGAATGGGGGTTTTCAGGAGTCGATCGGGCAGCCGGTCGTCCGCGGCGGAGAGCCCCGCCTTGAGATTGAAGAGCCGTTCCAGGTTCCAGATGCGGTCGCCCACCTCCAGCACCTTCCCGGCATCGTAGGCCTTGCCTGTCGCCGCGGCCAGGAGTTCGCCGATCTCGTCGCCCCCAAGGGCGAAGGTGGCGAAGAGGCACATGCCGCCGGCGTCCACCGTGCCGGTGAGGTCCTGGAAGATCTTGGCCCAGGTGGGCTTGTCGTCGATGCTGTCGGGATCGAGCTTCTGCGGCAGACCCAGCACCTCCGGCGAGGTCAGGTAGCCGCGGACGTGGCAGCCGCCGCGGTTGGAGGTGGCGTACTCCAGCCCCATTCCCTGCAGGGCCCGGGGGTCGTAGGCGGGCATCTCCTGCTTTTTCACCGACATGGAGAGCTCCGGGCGGCCGTACTTCTCGGCCAGACGGGCCGAACCGAGGGCCAGCTCGTCGCCGAAGCCCTGTCGGTAGGCCGTGGCCTCGGTGAGCCTGGTGAGCATCTCCGCCGCACCGAATCCCAGCGCGCCGCCCACCCTGCCGTCGTCGATGACCCCTTCCTCGTAGAGCTCCATGGCGCAGCCGATGGTGCTGCCCATGGTGATGGTGTCCAGCCCCAGTTCATTGCAGAGGAAGTTGGCCTTGGTGATGGCGTTGAGGTCGCTCACCCCGCAGTGGGCGCCGTAGGCCCAGACCGTCTCGTACTCCGGCCCCTCGCCTTCGCCCTCGTAGGGCGGCTCCGACTTGGAGACCCGCCCGCAGCGCATGGCGCAGCCGAAACAGCCCTTGGGCTTCACCAGATACTTCTCGGCCAGCGTCTCGCCGCTGATTGCCTCGGCCTCCTCGAACTGCGCCTCCCGGAAGTTCCTGGTGGGCAGGGCGCCAACGGAGTTGATCACATTCACCAGGATGTCCGTGCCGTAGGCCGGGAGCCCTTCGGAGGTGACGGAGTTCTCGCTCAGCTTGGTACGGGCGTCCTTCACCGCCGCCATGAAGCGCTCCTCCTCGGCGATCTGCACCTTGCCCGTCCCCCGGACCACCACGGCCTTGAGGTTCTTGGAGCCCATCACCGCTCCGACTCCGCTGCGTCCCGGCGCACGGTGCTTGTCGTTCATGATGCAGGCGAAGAGCACACCATTCTCGCCGGCTGGCCCGATGCAGGCCACCTTGGCCTTGGGATCGGTGGCCTCCAGGAGCGTATCGGTGGCCTCGTCGGTCTTTTTCCCCCAGAGTTCGCCGGCGTCGCGCAGCTCCACACTGTCGTCGTGCACCCAGAGGTAGACGGGCTTCTCCGCCTTCCCCTCGAAGATGATCATGTCGTAACCGGCGTACTTCAGGTCCGGCCCCCAGAAACCGCCGGAGTTGGACGCCGCAATGGTACCGGTGAGCGGGCCCTTGGTGACCACGTTGAACCGTCCGCTGGAAGGCGAAAGCGTCCCCGTCAGCGGCCCCCCGGCGAAGATCAGCTTGTTCTCCGGGCCCAGGGGATCCACCTTGGGGTCCACCTCGTCGCAGAAATACTTGGTGCCGAGCCCGCGTCCGCCGACGTAGCGCTCGGCGTCGTCCATCCTGGTCGCTTCCTTCGTCACCTTGCCTGCCGTGAGATCCACACGCAACACAGTACCCGTCCATCCATACATACACAGTCCCTCCTCTGCAATCACTGGCTCTCTGTCCCATCGACCACTCGGCTACCGCCGCAGAGCCACCGGCCGCCGCAACGGTACGCACATTCCCCGCAGAGGAGACATCAGGCACTTTTCAGAGCCTAACCACGCATAGGGCACGCTTGGCATCACTCTCATCACGGTTTGCTACCCCTCCCCAAACGTAGTTACAAACCTGATTGCCAACCCTGCTGCCACAGCTATTCCTTTCGGAGGCCGCAGCCTCCACGGCTGGAGATCACTCGGAACGCTCCGGCAGATCCCTCCCTTCGCGATTCTGCGACGACGCGCCGCCACCCACAGCAACGTGTCCCCGCCACGCAATACGGCACCCCCTTTCTTCCCGGACCGCCGCATTGCCATGAAATACTACACCCATTGAAAATTCAGAACAAGAGACAGCAGTCGCGGATGCTGACACAGCCACACGAATGTTCACCCTGCAGTCTGACAAAGAGAACCAAAAGAACACCAAAGAATTCGGAACATTCCCTCAAGATAGACTTTAAGGGACAATCGGAGCCCTTCCGCCGGAAATCAGGGTCCGACTTTCCAAAACGAAGGCAAAAGGCCGAAATTTTTTCCATTTATAAGGCAGAGAGCATCGATCGCAATATTTGCGAGACGTGCAAAGCCCTCTGGGAAAATGACCTTGTGGTACACTGATTTTACCAAGACATTACCCGAACTTTATTGTATACAATCCTCCTTCGCATCACTCCGACAAATAGGCCCTGTCGCGCAAAAGACCGGGCCAACAGAATCTTTGGCATCCGCAAGGGGGAATCCATTTGGCAGCAGAATGGCAGCGGTTTGACAGAGAGAGGGAAAGGACGAGACTGGAGGAGGTGTCCATAATGGGATAATGACACGAGCTTGACTTCCAGACTGACTTCCGGAATTTTAAAATACGTCAATTTCAAGCGAAGGAGAGGCGTTATGAGAAAAAGAACAAGACATCTGTTTATTTCATTTCTATTGGTAGCAGCAGCCCTGCTCTACTGTGGAACCGCCCTCGCGGCGGAGCTGCAGTCGGCCCCATTGAACCCGGATTTCCTCGCCTATCTGGAGAAGATCGACGAGAAGAGCTCGAACGTGGGCATCGGCGGCGGAGGCCACCCCACGGGATACGTCCCCCATCCGGTGGATTTCTCCCATCTGGCAGGAAAGTCCTTTGTCCCCCGGAGCGCCCGCAAGCAGGTCAACACCGCTCCGGCCCAGTACGACCTCCGTTCGCTGGGGGAGGTCCCTCCCGTCAAAGACCAGAACCCCTACGGGATGTGCTGGACCTTCGCCGCCCAGGCCTCCATCGAGTCCTCCATGCTGAAACAGGGGATGGGCACGGCGGACTACTCGGAGTGGCAGCTGGGGTATCAGGCCTTTAACGGCACACCGTCATTCGACAACAATTCGGGAAGGGACTGGCCCAACGCGGGCGGCGACGACTGGATTGCCGTGGCGGTGATGGCCAGGTGGGATGCACCGGTCCTGGAAAGCGATGCACCCTATGACGGCCCGACTCCCACAGGAAACGAGACCATCCAGAAACATCTCCAGAACGCCCACTATCTCCACATGGATCCCGCCTCGCCGATGATGCCCAGGTACCCCGCCATCGACATCGAGAACGCCAAGTATGCGCTGATGAACTACGGCGCCATCAGCATCGGTGTCTATTCGTCAGCCATGGGTGACGCCACGGTCTGGGACAGCGCCACCAGCGCCTACTACTACCAGGGATCCGGGATCTCCGACCACGCCGTGGATATCGTCGGCTGGGACGACAGCTACACGGCGGACAACTTCGCCACCACGCCCCCCGGCAACGGCGCCTGGATCGTCCGCAACAGCTGGGGCAGCGCCTGGGGCGACAGCGGCTATTTCTACGTCTCCTACTACAGCAAGGGGATCGACAGCGGCATCGCCTACGCCGTGGAGGATGTCGACAACTACGACTATAACTACCAGTACGATCCCCTGGGCGCCTGCGATACCGTCGGGTACGACTCGGAAACGGCCTGGTTCGCCAATGTCTTCGAGGCCGGAACGGGCAAGGAGGCTGCCGGCAGCAAAGGGGCGGCCGGCGAACAGATCAAGGCCGTCTCCTTCTACTGCAACAGCGCCTCCACGTCCAACCCCGCGACCTACAACATCTATGTCTACACCGATCTCCCGGCGAGCCCCGGCAACCCCATCAACGGGACACTGCGGGATGTGACCGGCGGGACACTGGGCCGCACGGGGTACGTCACCGTACCGCTCGGCAACGCCGTCTATGTCGCCGAGGAGGAGAGGTTTTCCATCGTGGTGGAGCTCACCACGCCGGGGTACACCTACCCCATTGGGGTGGAACGTCCGATCACCGGCTACACCAGCAACGCCACGGCGTCGGCGGGGCAGAGCTACGTCTCGTCGAACGGGACAACCTGGACGGATATGACGACCCTGGCCGCTAACGCCAATGTCTGCCTCAAGGCCTTCACCGACGATGCCGCAGGCACCCACTACTTCGTCACCGAAAACGGTTCCGGCGACGGCTCTAGCTGGGAGAACGCCTCCTCGGATCTGGCGGGCATCCTGCAGAAGGCTGCTTCCGGCAACGAGGTCTGGGTGGCTGCAGGCACCTACACTCCGATCAGCGTCGATACGCCCACCAGCACGGACCGGGAGGCAAGCTTTGTACTTCCGGAGGGTGTCGAGGTCTACGGTGGCTTCGCCGGCGATGAGACCTCCCTGTCGGAGCGGGACATCAGTGACAACGAAACAATCCTCAGCGGCAACATCGGAAACGAAACCGTCTCACGGGACAACTGTTACCACGTACTGTCCGCCGTTGACCCGGACTACAATTCAAGCGACATCGAGCCCGAGATCATTGTTGACGGCTTCACCATCCGCGACGGCTATGCCTCGCGGGACCTGGGCGGCGACGAGGTCGATAATGAAGGCGCCGGGATGCAGGTCAAGGGAATCTCCTCTCTTGTGATTCGCAATTGCAAATTCATGAACAACTTCGCTTACAGATCTGGAGGAGGATTCCTCTCCTACGAAAGCGGCCTAACCTTCGACAACTGCACCTTCCAGGATAACAAGGCATTCTTGGGTGGGGGAGCGTTTGTCGCAGACAGTACCAACATCACTGTCAGGAATTGCACTTTCAAAGGGAATTGGGCGGTGTCCGGCAGCGGCTTCTTTGAAGATACCAGCAGCCCTCTAGTCGAAGATTGTCTCTTTGAAGACAACGTCGCCAGTGAGGATGCTGCTGGGATAGCAAGCGAATACGGACAAAGCTATCCCATTATCCGTGGGTGTGTGTTCAGAAACAACGAATCTCAATGCGACGATGGTGTTGCAATATGGTTTAACGAGAGCAACCCCACTATTGAAGACTGCACATTCGAAAACAATATCGTCACAGGATGGGCAAATCATCACGGAGGTGGCTTCAGCCTCCATCTCAGCGAGGAGGCGTCTATAGAGAGCTGCGATTTCACGGGTAACAGCGGGGCCATCTATGTCCACGACAGCAGCTATACGATGCGGAACTGCAGTTTCACCGGCAATTACGCCGACAATGGCGATCAGGGGGGCGCCATCAAACACTATCTCGATCCTGTCCGCAGCTACGATATCACTATAGAGATTGCGGACTGCTCCTTCACCGACAACAAAGCCGACGGCCAGGGCGGCGCCATCATGACAACCACAAGCCCCGATTACCACAAGGCCATCAGCATCGACATGACGATCACGAACTGCACCTTCACGGGCAACGAAGGGGATTCGGGCGGAGCTATCCACACCTACTACGTAGAACCTCTTATCCAGAGCTGCGACTTTACGGAAAACCGCGGCGTACAGGTCGGCGGCGCATTGGCACAGACACAGAGCAACGCCAGGATCCTGCATTCCACCTTCGACGGAAACACTACAGCCAAATCAGGCGGCGCCGTCTGGAACCTCAGCAGTGATGTGGTGACCACCAACTGCACCTACTACCAAAACGGAACAACGTCACCTGATCACGGGGGCGGAGCCTTCGCCAACTGGGGAAGCGATCCCAAAATCACCAACTGCACCTTTACGGGCAACCTCTCCAGCCATGGAAGCGGCATGTACAATCAAGAGGGCAGCAATCCCACTATTACCAACAGCATCTTCTGGAACGACCGCAACAACGATATCGCAAACAACGGCGATTCCACTCCCACCATCACCTACTCCGTCATCAACGACGACAACCCCGACAGGTTCGGCGACCACAACACCAATGCCGATCCGATGCTGGACACGCTGAAAGACAACGGCGGACCCACGGAAACCTGCGCCATCGGCACAACCGGTTCAGCCTACGACAGCGCTACGGCCAATGGAGCCCCGGCCACCGACCAGCGCGGCGAACCCAGGCCCTCGGGCAACGGCTACGACATCGGCGCCTACGAAATCCAGATCACCGCGCCAACATCTACACCAGCACCGGTACCCACCGAACCGCCCGCCCCGGAGCCGACGACCGCACCGACTGCAGCCCCCACGGCGACACCGACCTCCGGACCTACGCCCACTCCGGTTCCCGTTCCGGAATCTGAGGATGTGGACAGCGATGACGTGACGCCCGACGAGGATTCCGGGACGGTCAGCGCCGATGTGGAGCCGGTGGAAGAGGAAGACGAGGACGAGGTGGCACAGCAGGCCCAGGAGATGATCGACGACGGCGAAGCCGGAAAGGTCGACCGGATCCGCACCTCCAAGGTGAAGGCCAGGCTGAGGGAAGGCAGCGACAGGGCGGGCTTCACCATCAGTGACGGCGGCAACGAGATGACCGCCCAGGCCGAAATCAGGACGAAGGTGCTGGTCAAAAACCAGGGCGGCGACTGGAAACGCTTCGATCCCGGCTACAGCGGCGAGGACCTGGAGATCACCGAGACAGCAGACGGCAGTCTCAAGCTCTTCGTGACCGACCAGAAGGCCTACGACCAGGACGGCGAGGTGGGCCTCGTGGAGACGGACCTGGCCATTGTGACCTATCAGGCGGCCACACCGACCACGGCACCGACGACGCCCTCAAGCGGCGGTGGCGGCGGCTGCAGCATGGGCTTCTCGCTCTTCGGACTGTTGCTGGTCCTGGTGCCGGGGCTGCTGGCCATCCGGCGGTAGACGGCGTTCTCCGCGCAGCCGGGACACCCCGGGGCGCGCTGCACCACAACCAGCCGGGCTCCGGGGGCAGCCGCCACCGCCTCCGCGGAGCCCTTTCCTCCATCACGCCGGGCATCCTTCAGGGTGCCCGGCGTTTCCCTTGCATGCGCACATATGGACACCACACAGGCCACGGAGAGCTGGCGGATACGACAAGCCACCCGCCGCCGCTGCAACCCCACACCCTGAGAGCCTCCACTGGGTTGTGCCATGCCTCCCAGGGGAACCACCCAAACAGCCACAGCGCGCCTACGGAGCATTCCTGCAGTTCATCTTTCCAAACACAGCGACAAATCGCAGGGATTCTCCTTGTACCCTCCATCCTCTGCAGGTATGATAGGCAGGACCAATTTCCCATACTAATGCAGAAACTCCACAAACCAGCCTTTCCAGCACGGCATGCAATAGCGCTCTACACCGACACAGCAAGGGGGCATGGAATCCCATGAGAAGACGAAGGCAACACTACGTGACCGCGTCTGTCGTCGCGGCGGCGCTCTTGGTTTGCGGTACGGCCGCCGCCATGGCACCGCAGCCGGCGCCGCCGAATCCGGACTTTCTGGCTTACCGGGAGCAACTGGAAGAAGCAAAACAGGCCGAGCCCCGGGGGTGCATCCCCCATCCGGTAAACCTCTCCCATCTGGCGGGGAGCTCCATCGTTCCCCTGAACGCCCGGGAAGAGGTGCGACACTACGCCGCCACCTATGATCTCCGCACTCTCGACCAGGTGCCGCCTGTCCGCAACCAAAGAACCTACAAAATCTGCTATGCTTTCGCCGCCCAGGCATCCATCGAATCCTCCATGCTGAAACAGGACAAGGAAAAGGCGGACTACTCGGAGTGGCAGCTGGCCTACGAGACCTACAACGGTTTCGTGACGGAGAACGACTATCCTCCATTTGACCGTGACTACTCCGTCAAATGGTATCACCTGGGCGGGGTAGACCGCCAGGCGGCGTCCGTTCTGGCCCGCTGGGACGCCCCGGTACTGGAAAGCGACGCTCCCTGCGGCGGAGAGGACCCCACAGGGAAGGGAACAGTCCAAAAGCATCTCCAGAAGGCCCTCTACCTCCCCGGGATCAGGAACGAACCTCTCGATACCGGGAACGCCAAGTACGCCCTGGTGCACTACGGTGCGATCAGTATCAGCATGTTCGCAGGCGGCATGGCCGATCCGGCGGTCTGGAACAAAGAAACCAACGCCTACTACTATCCCTATGACGCCGCGCCGGCAACCGACCACGCAGTCAATATCGTCGGCTGGAACGACAACTACCCCAAAGAGAACTTCGCCTCGGAACCCGCCGAAGACGGTGCCTGGATCGTCCGGAACAGCTGGGGAACCGACTGGGGCGACAAGGGATACCTCTACATCTCCTACCACAGCGCGGGCCTCGAAAACGGGGTGGCCTACACCGTCGAGAAGACCGACAACTACGACAATATCTACCAGTACGATCCTCTCGGTCTCTGCCAGGCAATAGGCTTCGGCTCCGACACGGCCTGGTGCGCCAATGTCTTCAAGACAGGCACAGGCCGCACAACGCGGGGAACCGCCACGCAAGGGAGCAGCGGCGAACGGATCAAAGCCGTCTCCTTCTACTCTCTCGGCGGCTCCTCAATGAACCCGGCCCAGTACACCATCTACGTCTACACCGATCTCCCGGACCATCCCGACGATCCCTGCAATGGAGACCTCTGGGAGGTGATCGACGGAAAACTGGAGCAAGCAGGCTACGTCACCATTCCGCTCAACAATGCGGTGCCTGTCAGCAAAGACGAGGTTTTCTCCATTGTCCTGCAACTCACCACTCCCGGGTACCACTCCCCTATCCCGGTCGAAAGCCCGGTCAAAGACTATAGCAGCTTCGCTACCTGCGGATACAAGGAGAGCTTCATCTCACCCAGCATGACAGACTGGGATGAGCTGGACCTGCATATCGACGGTGCCAATGTCTGCGTCAAGGCCTTTACCGACAGCCTCGCGGAACCGGCCACCCCCACGCCGACGCCGAGACCGGCCACACCGACACCCACATTGATCCCCACCCTGGCACCGCAGCCAACCAGAGCCCCGACGGCCACACCTGCTGCAGCGCCCACGGCAACGCCCACACCGGGCCCCGTTCCCGAACCGGAGGAGATCGGCAGCGGTGATGTGGAACCCGACAGCGAGGTGGCCAGTATGGATGTGGAGCCCCTGGACGGCGAGGACAACAGCGGAGCCCAGCAGTCCGCCCAGGGCC
>JAIPGA010000079.1 GCA_021736445.1 Synergistales bacterium
GAGCTCATCGACTGCAAGCCCTCCGACATCTGCGACGAGACCGACGGCGAGTTCAAGGTCTACCTGGACAGCAAGCTCCTCGTCCAGGGCAGGGAGACCCGCCACCTCGTCACCGTCCCCGTCCAGGGCAACCAGGGCTTCCTGGACGTCCAGATCGAGGACAACGAGTTCGACCACGTCAGCGACCCCAACGTGATGGAGGTCATCGTGGAGCAGGGCGCCGCCGAGGCCGTCCACCAGGTGGGCGTCCGGCGCCTGGCCAGCGAGACCGCCTGGAAGGTGGGCAACGGCAACGACAAGCTCGACGTCACCGACAGCTCCGAGGCCCTGGGCGTGAAGGGCAACTTCCGTCTCCAGGTGGACAGCAGCGGCGTGCGGAAGACCTCCCGGACAATCAAGGACGGCGAGATACTGAGTGGCGCCCCTGCAGCCGACCAGCCGCAGGAATACCAGTTCCGGATCCAGGCGGGGGATGTGGACAGTTTGATTAGTGTTGCCTGGGACGATGGCACGACCAACTGGCAGATCTCTGACAACCTTGGCAACGGCCCCTATCCTGCCGGGCCTCCTGCAGGTGCCGATCCATTAACACTTTCAGATCTGGCTGGCTTTATCAACGACAACAGCGCCACATACGAAAATATTGAAGCCGAGACCAACAACAACAAACTCACCATCAGCTCCTCCGACGACCACATCATCTCGCTGGCCGACTCCAAGAACAACCTTCTGTCCGGCAAGCTGAACATGCAGAACGGCGGCACCATCTACACCGTGGAGGTCACCGAGGAGGACACCCTGGAGACCATCCGCAACAAGATCAACGGCCTCTACGCCCCCCACTACTGCGAAGACGGCTTCGAGGAGGCCCAGGACTGGCTCCACGCCAACATCGCCGACGACGGCACCGGCTCCATGTACCTCACGCTGGAGAGCAACGCCGTGGGCGAGGCCAACCGCATCAACGTCCTCGGCGACGACGGCGGTAGCCTCTACGTCGCCAAAAAACTCGGCCTCGTCCATGTCGACGACACCGAGACCGTCGAAGGCGAAACGAGCTTCATGGAGACCAGCCGGGACGCCCTCTTCACCGTAGACAGCGACAAGTACCTCTCGGCCACCAACAGCTTCCGGGAGGCCCGCAAGATCACCGCCGAGGACGCCTACCAGGCAAGCGAGATGCAGGAGGTGCTGGAGGGCGTGCACTTCACCCTCAAGGAGACCGGCAGCAGCGGCCTCACCGTCAAGCACCACGTCAACGGCGGGGAGATCAGCGCCATCATGGAGGCCCGGGACGACGTCATCCTCGACCACATCGGCACCTTCGACGAGATCGCCTACCAGCTGTCGCTGCAGATGAACGCCGTCCACTACGCCGGCCACGGCACCGGCGACCACGCCATGAGCACCGGGGTGGCCTTCTTCAACCCCATCGCCGCCGAGTACGGCGCCTCCCGTGCCCTGGAGATCAACAGCCTCCTCGACGAGGACACCAGCTACATCGGCACCGCCAGCGACGACGGCGACGGCTACACACTGGGCGAGGGCGACGGCAGCAACGCCCTCCGCATGGCCCAGCTCAAGCAGGCCGACATCCTGGAGTCCGGCAGCTCCAGTTTCAGCGAGTTCTACGAGTCCTTCATCGCCGAGCTCGGCTCGGAGGGCCAGACCGCCCGCACCATGGCCGACAACCAGCGGCACCTGGTGGAGCAGATCGAGAACCAGCGCCAGTCCATCATGGGCGTCAGCATCGACGAAGAGATGATGGACATCACCCAGTTCCAGCAGGCCTTCAACGCCATGGCGCGGTTCATCACCGTCCAGGACGAGCTGCTCGACAAGATGATCAACGGCATGGGCATCGTGGGCCGGTAAAGGGGAGATCCGCATGTACCGCGTCACCAACAGCATGATCCAGAACACCATGCTCTCCGATATGCACGGCAACCTCAAGCGGGTGATGGACCTGCAGGAGCAGCTCGCCTCGGGCAAGAAATACCGCAAGCCCAGCGACAACCCCGTGGACGTGGTCCGCGACCTCCAGCTGGGCACCACACTGCACGAGAACCAGCAGTACCAGCGCAACATGGAAGACGGCCTCACCTGGCTCAAAAACACCGAGACCGCCCTCAGCCAGATCAACGGCGTCGTCAGCCGCGTGCGCGAGCTGGCCGTCTACGCCGGCAACGGCGCCCTGGAGGACATCGACGAGAACGCCATCGCCCAGGAGATCGAGGAGCTCCAGGAGGAGCTCCGCCAGACCGCCAACTACAGCGTGGAAGGACGGCACCTCCTCTCCGGCTACGCCACCAGCATCCCCCCCTTCGCCCGGAACGACAACGGCAAGGTGGTCTACCAGGGCAACGACGGCAACGTCCACTTCGAGATGGAGAAGTGCAACCTCGGCCAGGTCTCCTTCAACGGCCGGGACATCTTCCCCGAGCAGTACACCGAATACGGCATCGAAAGCCGCGAGGTGCCCCTGGACTTCAAGTGGAAGGGCCGCAACGAGATCCTCCAGATCAGGGTGGGCGACCGCGTCGTCAAAACCCGCCTCCCCGAGGACGACTGGGTGGACGACAACGCCGACACCTCCCCCGACGACAGCGACTACAACGGCTTCCGCGACCCCGACGAGATGGACGGCTACACCCTCGAGCAGGTAGCCCAGCACCTGCGCACCTCCGTTTCGGGCAGCGACCTGGAGAAGGTCCTTTCCATCGGCGTACGCAAGGACAGCGACACCAACACCCAGCAGCTCGTCTTTACCAGCAACACCGCCGAACCGATCTCCGTCACCTCCTGGCAGGAGGAGGACAGCCGCCCGCTGTGGGAGAACGACAGCGGCGATCTGGTGAGCCAGGGGATCGTGCCCGGGCTGACGGTGGATGATACGGGGCCATGGACTGCAGCAGCCGATGATGAGATTACCTTGACCATAGATGGCGAGAGCACAACAGTGTCTCTGTCCGCAGGCGATACTCTGGAGGATGTGCGCGATGCAATCAGTGATGCTTCGGTAGGAGATAGTGACTTCCAGGCCCACATTACGGGAGCGGGGACAAGCAATGCAAGCATCGCGGTCTACGCTGCCGGTCCGCAGCAAAGCTTTACGCTTGAAGCGACCGGGAACGTTGAAGACATTTTCGGCACTGAGCAGTTGACTTCCACCGAAATCGAAATGCCCAAGGACCACAGCCACATCAGCTTTGCCTCGCTCCTGGGCATGGAGACAGCCATCTCCTCCAGGGAGATGGCTGTAGGAGCCTCTGTACCGCAGCCGATCGACTGGTACATCGAAAGCGGCGACGACCACCTGCGTTTCACCATTGATGACGGCAGCACGCCGTCACTTAACGAGGTGGCGAACCGCATCAACACAACCGCCGGGGAGTGGCTGGAAGCCGTGGTCGAAACAGACCATGCCGATCTCCCCACCAGCGGCCCCAACGCCAACGAAGAGGCCGCCACGGAGCGTCTTGTCGTCCGCTCCCGCAACGGTGACGCCGTCAACATCATGGATATGGACCCCGGGACAACGACAACCGCCGAGGATCTCGGTGTCGCCACCACCCTCCAGACGGAAAGCTCGGGCACGGTTTTTCCCAACAACGGGGCTCTTGATGATAACCTTCCTGCCTATGTCGAGGTTAATATAGGAAATAGAACCTATGACGTGAAACTCTATCGCGATGAAGTGGTGGACAGCGCTACCGGCGAACTCGATCCGGAAGACGTCGCAGCCTCTATTAAAGAGCAGATAGCCGAGCAGTCCGGACGAACCGATCTCTTCAGCTACAAAACCCTCGAAAACGACGAGGTCGCCCTGTACGCCCCCACCGGCGAGCCGATCCGGATCGTGGACAGAGGCTTCGGCGACCCCGACTTCAGCCAGTACACGGGAGGGATCGCCGCCGGTCTCGGGATCGCCGGCGGGATCATCGGAGATGCCATCGAGGGTGATTTGAGCGTGGATGCCGGAGAAACCGGCTCCTTCCGCGTAGAAACCCTTGGACACACAGTGGATATCTCCGTGACCGATGGGGATACCGTACTGGATATAGCTGAACGAATGCGGGAGCTCGCCGGAAGCTGGCTTGACGTTTCGGTCTCGGACGAGGACTTGACGGCCGATGCCACAGCAGATGCACGGCTTGCGGTTTCCGCGAAAGACGGAACCCCTGTGAGTGTCTTTGACATCACTGAGGCGGCAGTGACGGATTCAGGAGGAACAACTGTCCAAGGAGTAGCTCAAGCCTTTGGCATAGACAATGCTGTCCGGGGTGAGCCGCTCTCCGATTTCGACAGCGGCACAGGCACACCTCTCGACATTTCAACAAACCACACAATCACATTTGAAGTCGACGGCTACGAACACGACATCGACTTGCGGCAGCTTGACACAGATGGTTCAGACGATCTCGATGACCAAGAGCTGGAAGCGCTGCCTGATCTCATCAACGCCCGCTTCCAGGGGCAGGATCTGAAAGCTACCCTCATTGAGGATGCGAGTGGTGACCAACGAATCGTCCTGACATCTCCGGCTGGGTATGACTTTCGTGTTTCCAGTGAATCCGCGACGAACATTACCGCCCGGGCCATTTTCGGGAATGACCCTTCAGATCCAACCAAGGCGAAACCGCCCGCCAACCGCGGCGGCGGCAGTTCACCCCACAACCAGGTGGTCACAAGGCGTACGGCTGCCAATCAGGCGCAGGGCGACTTCTTCAGCCTCATGGACCGCCTGGCCGAAGCCGTGCGCAACCAGGACAGAGACGGCATCAGCGACGCCCTTCTTCCCCAGATCGACGACTTCATGAATAATCTTCTGGAACACCGCACCGAAGCCGGTGCGCTCATCAAACGCTACGAAACCAGCGGCAACAGGCTCACGGAGAACCACACCAACCTCACCGAACTCCGGAGCACCATCGCCGACACAGACATAGCCGACGCCATCACCAACTTCCAGATGGCCCAGTCCGTCTACCAGGCCAGCCTGGCCACCATCGCCAAGGTGGTCCAGCCCACACTGGTGGACTTCCTGCGATAAACGGCGACACCCTGCGCGTCCCCCGCCCTGCGGCCCGGGACCGCCAACATAGGAAACCCAATGGTGGTGACGAAATGATGGAACTCAAGACAACCCGCTTCGGCACGCTCACCCTGCGCGAGCAGGATATTATTACCTTCGAAAAAGGGGTCCCGGGCTTTCCGACATACAAAAAGTGGCTGCTCGTGGGGGACGAAAACTCTCCCATCCAGTGGTTCCAGTCCACCGACGACCCCGACGTGGCCCTGCCGGTCACATCGCCGGGCCTTTTCTTTGGCAGCTACAACGCCAAGATCGCGCCCTCCGAGCGCCAGGCCATCGGCGACCCCCCCGACGAACACCTCAGCCTCGTCGTGGTCCTCACCATCCCCGCCGCCGAGCCCTGGAAGATGACCGCCAACCTGCGCGCGCCCATCATCATCAACCAGAGCAACCGCAAGGCCCGGCAGACCGCCGTCCTCGACGACAGCTACCAGATCCGCCAGCCCGTTTTCTCGCCGGAAGCCCAGGAGAAATTAAAGGCCCAGGCCCAGAATGAAGAAACGCAAGAAGAACAGACGGTAAAGGAGAACGGCTAGTGCTCGTCCTCACCCGCAAATCCGGCGAGTCCCTCATGCTGGGTGAAGACATCGAGATCACCGTCGTGGAGGTGCGCAAGGACGGCGTCAAGCTGGGCATCGACGCCCCCAGGGACGTCCCCATCTGGCGCAAGGAGCTCTTCGACGAGATCGCCCAGGCCAACGTCTCCGCCACCCAGCCGCAGCTGGCAAAATCGGAGCTGGACAAGCTCTTTACGCAACAGCACCAGCAACAGGAGCCAAAGGACAAGGTAAAAGAAAGAACCAGGAAAGAGGAGAATACCCATGGAGCCTGAAGAACAGATCCTCCAGCAGAACCTGGCCAATCTGGAGCGCAACCAGCCGGCCACAGCCAGGCGCCTGCGGGAAGCCCTTCCACACTACGATCCCGAACAGGTGCAGGCAAAAAAGACCCACAACGGCATGTGGTTCCGTGGTTTGGCAGACGAACCTTTTTTCGAACCAAACCGCAAACAGCTCGAACGTCCCAGCGAGATCAAAGAGCCCACTGTCTACATGCTTGGCGCGGGGAGCGTCAACTATTTTGTTTATGTCCTCAAGCGCCTTCCCCAGAATGTGCGCTACATTGTGGTGATCGAGCCCTCGGTGAACCTGCTGCTCGACCTCTTCCGCCGCGGCCCGGTGTACAAGTTCTGCAGGGGCGGCCAGAAGCGCCTCATCTTTGTTACCTCCCCCCAGAGAGAGGAGATCCAGGAGGCTGTGCGGGTCTCCTTTGCCGACAAGGGCTGGTTTGTGGGGGGCGAATACAAAGAGGTTGTGCATACCGGCCTGTTCGAGGCCATGACAGAACGCTACAGAGAGGTCTTCGACGCCTTCCGCTGGGAGATTGTCAACCGGCTGAGCCGTCTGGGCAACTCGGCGGAAGACACCCTGTTGGGCTTCCGCCAGATGGCTCTTTCCGCCCCATGGACCCTATTCGGGCCTAAACTCGGGTCGCTCAAAGGCAGATTTGAAGGTCGCTCTGCGGTTGTGGTTTCAGCCGGTCCATCTTTGGATAAAAACCTCCATCAGCTCAAAGGCCGGGAGGACGAATTTGTCATCCTCTGTGCAGAAACAGTGCTCCGTCGTTTGCTCAAAGAGGGCATTCATCCCCACTTTGTCTGCGCCCTGGAACGGGGCTACGTGGTCTACGAAAAGCACTTTCAGGATGTGGTGCAGGAGTATAGAGACGATCTTGCCTCAATTACGCTGGTGGCCCAGTCGGTCTGTGTCCCCCAGGTAATGGGCCGCTGGTCCGGGCCTGTTGTGGTGGCTGGCAAGGAGACCATCAATATGGACAGAGCCATCGTGCGTGACGTGCTCGGCGGTGACACCTTCATATCCGGTTCCTCTGTTGCCCATATGTGTCTCGGCCTCGCCGATTACATGGGCTGTACATCCGCTGCGCTCATTGGCCAGGATCTCGCCTTTGGCGAGGGGGGGGGCTCTCACGGCAGCGGTACGGCATGGGCAGACCAGAGCAACGAGCAGAGCATACCCGAGCACCAGCGGTACGAGGTTCCCGGTGCTCTCGGTGGCACCGTGTCCACCACCAGAACCTGGAAATGGTTCATCGATATCTTTGTCGAGATTATCCCCAAGCTGCACTGCACCGTCTCGGACTGTACCGAAGGCGGCGCCCTGATTCCTGGCACGACCGTTGAGCCTCTGGCCGCCTACCTGGAGGCGCAAAGACCAGAGGAGGGTGGCCTGCATGCATCTGTCAGCCAGTGGCAGACGGAACAGGAGGAGGCCCAATTCCATCTCGAGGAAGCCCGTGAGGCTTTGCACGAAGTAAGGGTGACCTTCGAGCACTCCCTCCACCAGATAGAAGAACTCAAAAGCCAGGTGGAAGAGATCACCGTCAAAGAGGAGCTGAATGGTGACGCACGCGCGGCCTACGTCCGCGATTTGGGGCAGCGCGTCACGGCCATTAACGGAGAGAATGGAATCCTGGGCTATATAGGACAGAGTTACACTGCCTCGCTGCTCGGGGTTTTGCACACTATTGGTGATACCAAAGAGGCGGACCCCTTCGCTGCCTGGCTAAAAGAAATTGCCGAATTTGCCAGTGCTCATAGAAGCTCTGTGGAGACCTTCCTCACCTGGGCCCGCTATATCGAGGCCATCCTCGACATGGGTGATACCGTGGCCCACCTGCTGCATCAGGAACCCCCGCAAGTTACGGGAGACCGCTGGTACAAGGAGGTGACCACCGCCTTGGCTGCGGAGGAGCGCACACTTGCTCAGGTGGTCTCTGCCGATATCTTCTTCGCCCGAACCGACCAGAACAGCAGCGTCTGGCCCTGGCGCTTTCTCTGGCAGCTGGCCGCCCACCTCATGAGCGAGGGGCGCAACGGTGAGGCAAGGCGTCTCTTCAGCCTCAGCCTGTCCCGGCTCCAGGGACAGCGGGTAGAGGTTGCCGCGGCTGCGGATATCCTTAAGGGTTGGGCAGCCTCGTTGGGTTCTCACGATCTTTGCACTCCGCCAGCCTACACTGAGGCCTACGTGGCCCTTGCCAACGCCGCATCCTATGCACCAAATGACCCTGAACCCCTGACCATGATGGAGCAGTTGCTGGAAGACCACATCCGTGAGCTTGACGATGCCATTCTTCTCAATAAATCTGAATCGGCGCGGGAGGGCATCGCCAAACGCCGAGCCGCCAATGTGGAAAATCTGGAGCTGATCCGCAGCGACCCTGAAACGGCGCGGCAAAAACTCCTCACCACAGTATCCTGACGGAAACTAAACCCTTCCGCAGGAATGCCGAAACTCATAGCAGAAGAAGGAGATCTGAAGCAAAGGAGGGATGCCCGGAAACAAGATCAAAAGGAGCACCAAACGCGCAGAGACATTTCACAGGGCCCCAAGGACGGGGCGAGCACAGACCACAAGGAGGTAACATATTATGATAGTCAACCATAATATTCCCGCGCTTTTTGCGTACAACTCATTGGCTTCCACCAACCGGTCACTGGAGAAATCCATCGACAAACTTTCCACTGGCCTTCGGATCAACAGCGCCGCCGACGACGCGGCGGGCCTCGCCATCAGCGAGAAGATGCGTTCCCAGATCCGCGGACTGGACCAGGCCGTGGCCAACTCTCAGGACGGCATCAACATGATCCAGACCGCCGAAGGCGCCCTCAACGAGACCCACTCCATCCTCCAGCGTATGCGCGAACTCTCCGTGCAGGCCGCCAACGACACATTGACAGCCAACGACCGCCAGGCCATCCAGCTCGAGGTAGACCAGCTCAAAGAGGAAATCGGCCGGATCTCCGACACCACCCAGTTCAACAAAAAGAAGCTCCTCAACGGCGACGCCGCGGCGCTCTGGTCATCGGATGATCTGAGCACCCAGGTTTTCGTACGCGGCGGACTGCGCGAGGTGGACCAGTTCGGTCAGAAGGCCGCCGCCGAGGGCAACTACAAGATCGACATCGAAGCCACACCCGGTCAGGCTGAGATCCAGAAGACGGATATATTCAAGGTCAAGCACGCCGTACAGAACGAGATGACCGAGCAGAATTTTGGCCATGCAAACCTTTCAGCAACAGTCAACAATACAGGTGTAGCTGACCTAACGTTTGTCGTTGAAGGCAAAACCTATAATGTTGCCATTAGCGGTGTAAGTGCCACTAACCCTGGAGCCGAATTTTTCGTCCAGGAATTCAATAACCAGGGGGATATCAACGATTATATTGAGGCTGTAGATTACGACACCACTAATGCAAATGTTGAGTTTGTAGCTGTAGACCCAGGTGTGAGTTTCGATATAACCGAAAACGCCGGAGATAATGTTTTTGGTGGCACTCTTGCTAGTACTGCGACAAATGTTGCCCCCAGCGATGACAATATAACCAATTTTACGATTGACAATGCGGAGAACTTCCTGCGGGGGGACTATTCAATCGAAACAGAGGTGTATACTGGCGCCGGTATTTCCGCCCAACTAGTTGATCATAGCGTGTACATGAAAGGGGAAAGTTTTAGCGGTTACGCTACGGCAGAACTCACAAGCGATGGAGACATAAATGCTTCTATCCAGTTTGAAGTGGTAGATATAAACACCGCCACAAATCAAATAACTTACTCCAATAAATATTATGCTATTTCAAGGTCTGGGGCGGTAAGCGAAGCTCAGAGTGAATATACGTTCGATGTGACTAACAATGCTTCTTTCACCTCATGGAATTTGGGGGCCGGGACTGCAGAAGTATATATCGATAATCTTAACGCAGCTACTAGTGTTAACAACGCACAGGTAGGAGACAAAATTGTACTGAATTATCAGGCAAGCGCAGTAGGTGGGACAGATGAGGATATTGCATCATTCGATCGCGATGGAACCTTCGCCACCTATGTTTTCTCGGGAGGTACTATTGACTCTGCAACCACAGAGTTTAATTTTTTCCAGTTAAATACGGATTCTACCAGTAATGATTGGGGAACGCTCCACACATCACAGGTGACGATTACCTTTGATGAATTTGAGTCCGCGCATGGAACGCTTGCTGGACCCAAGAATGTGGCAGGCCAATTTACCATCGAGGGCGCTGGCGTTGGTGATGTCGCCGACGGCAGCACCAGCATCTACGACATCGACAAGTTCTGGGATTCCAACGGCAACTTCCTTGTCGAGGACCCCCAGACCCTTACCCTCGTTCAGGGGAACGGCGAGAAGACCTCGGTGACGATCTACGAGGACGACTCCATGGATACCGTGGCCTCGAAGCTCAACGAGGCGGTCCGCGACGGCCTCGGTCAGGGAGAACTTGAAGGGCTCTCCGAGTCGGAGCAGTTTGTCACCTATGTCGACGAGGAGCTGGCGGCCCAGCACGACGACGGCCCCTACTCCGTCGCAGGCACAATGGTGGTCAGCAGCGCCATCAACGGGGGCGACGGCGAGATCACCTTCGTCGGCGACGAGGAGTTCACAAATGCGCTGAGCCTCAACATCATCCAGGAGAGCGAGGAAAACAACTTTACTGTCAATATCACCGACGCCCACGACGGCAGCACCGTCGCCGAGGATGTCAATATCACCGGCAACACGCTCATCGGTGTGGTCCACAACAACGTGGATGTCAAGTTCGACGCCATGGCGGACATCGACGTCAGCTGGAGTACCGATGAAGCAAAGTGGGTCTCCACCGGTGCTGACGGCACCTACAGCACCATGGTCCACCTTGCCGACAACACCACGGTCTTCCAGGTCGGCGCCAACGAAGGCGAAGACATGGGTATCAACGTAGGCAACATGTCGGCTGAGTCTCTGGGTGTGGACGGGCTCATTGTCACCAACCGCGAGGATGCCGCCAATTCCATTACTACCATTGACGGCGCGATAGCCAGGGTCTCAGACCAGCGGGCTACCCTCGGTGCCTATCAGAACCGTCTGGAACACACCATTAACAACCTCACCACCGCGAGCGAGAACCTCACAGCAGCTGAAAGCCGTATCCGCGACCTGGACATGGCCAAGGAGATGATGAACTTCAGCAAGCTCCAGATCCTCTCCCAGTCCGGTACGTCCATGCTCGCCCAGGCGAACCAGCTGCCGCAGAACGTCCTTCAGCTTCTCCGGTAATAACCTGAACGAGAGTATAAGTAAACTCTCGATGTAGGTAGAAACAAGCGATACGAATGTTCCCGAAGCAGGGGGAAGGGCGCGCCCCTTCCCCCTGAGTACTACCGAGAAGCATGGGAGAAGGCGAGGTGAGGTTGATGGACCAGGTGGAAGGAGTCGAACAGAAGACCCAGTCGGAGCTCAGCCAGGCGCTCCAGCAGAGCCGGGCCCGCCAGACAGCGAGCAATCAGGTTGCTCCCGAGGGCAAAAAGGCAGGCGCCCCCGACGAGGCCTCGGTGCAGGACGCCATCCAGAAGGCCGAGGAGAT
>JAIPGA010000080.1 GCA_021736445.1 Synergistales bacterium
GGGCTACGACGGTGTGGATCTCTTCGCCGTCCAGAACAGCTACGGCGGCCCCCAGGGCCTCAAGCGGCTGGTGGACGCCTGCCACCACCGAGGCCTCGCCGTGCTCCTCGATGTGGTCTACAACCATCTGGGCCCGGAGGGCAACTACCTCCGGGAGTTCGGGCCCTACTTCACCGACCGCTACCGCACCCCCTGGGGGGATGCGCTCAACTTCGACGGTCCGGGGAGCGACCAGGTCCGCCGTTTTTTCATCGAGAACGCTCTTTACTGGTCCCGTTGCTACCACATCGACGCGCTGCGTCTGGACGCCATCCACGCCATCGTGGACAGCAGCGCCTGCCCCTTCCTGGAAGAGCTCGCCGCCGCGGCCCGCAGGCATGCCGAACAGCAGGGACGACCCTTCCATCTCATCGCCGAAACGGACCGCAACGACCCCACGCCGGTGCGTTCCCCGGAGGCAGGGGGATACGGCATGAGCGCCCAGTGGAGCGACGATTTCCACCATTCCGTCCACGCTCTCCTCACAGGGGAACGGAGCGGCTACTACGCCGATTTCGGTCCACTGGACCGGCTGCACAAGGCACTGGAGCGCACCTACGTTCTGGACGGCTGCCACTCCGTCTTCCGCAGACGGCGGCACGGGCGGCCGTGCCCAGACCAACCGCCGCGACGGTTCGTGGTCGCCATCCAGAACCACGACCAGGTGGGCAATCGCCTCCGGGGCGCCCGGCTGAATACGCTGCTCTCCTTCGAGGCCCGGAAGCTCGCCGCCGGACTCCTGCTTCTGGCTCCCTTCGTGCCGCTGCTCTTTATGGGCGAGGAGTACGGCGAACCGCATCCCTTCCGCTATTTCACCAGCCACGGGGACCCCGAGCTGATCCGGGCCGTGGGGGAGGGAAGAAAGGCCGAGTTCGCCTCCTTCGGCTGGGGGGAGGAACCGCCGGACCCCCAGGACGAAGCGACCTTCCTGCAGTCACGCCTGCAGTGGGAGCTCCGCAACGAAGGCCGCCATGGAACGCTGCGCCGCTACTACCGGCGGCTCATCACCCTGCGGAAGGGCCCGCTGCACTGCACCGACCGACGGGAGCAGCTGGTTTCCTCGGACAGCGCCGCCGGACTGCTGACGGTCAGACTGCGGAACGACCACGGCGAGGTGTTCTGTCTGTACAACTGTTCCACCTCTTCCCATAGCGCCGCTGTTGGAACGCCCGGCGCAGGCCGGCGGTGGACACGGCTGCTGGAAAGCTCCGCCGGGATCTGGGACGGCCCGGGCGGGAGCGCCCCGGAAACCATCGGCAATGCGGATGCGCTCCGCTTCCGGATGCCAGCCACCAGTCTGGTGGTCTATCATAAAGACTGCGAGGTGAACCGCTGATGGAAAAGGCCATCTGCGTCCACGGACACTTCTACCAGCCACCGAGGGAAAACCCCTGGCTGGAGGAGGTGGAGATCCAGGAATCGGCCTATCCCTTCCACGACTGGAACGACCGGATCGCCGCCGAATGCTACGCGCCCAACACGGCGGCGCGCATCCTGGACAGCGACGGAAAGATCTCGGCCATCACCAATACATATTCCCGCATCAGCTTCAATTTCGGGCCCACGCTGCTCTCCTGGATGGAACGGCACGCCCCGGAGACCTACCGGGCGATCCTGGAAGCGGACCGCCTGGGGGCAGAGCGTTACGGCCACGGAACGGCCATCGCCCAGGTCTACAACCACATGATCATGCCCCTGGCTTCGAGGGCCGACAAGTACACCCAGGCCCTCTGGGGCATCCGGGACTTCGAGACCCGCTTCGGCCGAAAGCCGGAAGGCCTGTGGCTGCCGGAGACCGCCGTAGATACGGAGTCCCTGGAGGTTCTGGCCGAACTGGGAATCGCCTTCACCATCCTGGCTCCGCACCAGGCCGCGGCCGTTCGCCCCGCAGGAGGCGACGAGGAAAGCTGGCGGGATGTCTCGGGCGGCCACGTGGACCCCACGCTGCCCTACCACTGTCCCCTTCCTTCGGGACGGTCCATTGCTCTTTTCTTCTACGACGGCCCGGTCTCCCACGACCTGGCCTTCGACGGGCTGCTGGACAACGGCGACGAATTCGCACGGCGGCTGGAGGGGATCTTTCCCGACGAAGGCGACGACGGCCCGGCGCGGCTGGGGCACATCGCCACCGACGGGGAGACCTACGGCCATCACCACTACCGCGGCGAGATGGCCCTGGCCTACTGCCTCAACGCCATCGAGGAGCACAGCGACCACCGGCTCACCGTCTACGGCGCCTTTCTGGAGGCCCATCCGCCGCAGCAGGAGGTGCGCATCGTCGAGAACTCCTCCTGGAGCTGCATCCACGGCATCGAGCGATGGCGCAGCGACTGCGGCTGCAACAGCGGCGGACACCCCGGCTGGACCCAGCGGTGGCGTGCGCCGCTGCGGGCGGCGATGGACTGGCTCCGGGACACCCTGGCCCCGGACTACGAAAAAACGGCCGGGGACCTTCTGCGCGACCCCTGGCGGGCCCGC
Organism: Synergistales bacterium; assembly: GCA_021736445.1. Taxonomy (NCBI): domain Bacteria; kingdom Thermotogati; phylum Synergistota; class Synergistia; order Synergistales; species Synergistales bacterium. The sequence goes on from JAIPGA010000080.1 coordinate 2,518, forward strand.
GACGACTATATCGACGTAGTCCTCGACCGGTCGCCGGAGAATGTCGCCTCCTTTCTGGAGGCCCATGCTCTCAAACCGCTGGACGCCGCCGGGCAGCGGAAGTGCCTGAAGCTCCTGGAGCTCCAGCGGCACGCCATGCTTATCTACACCAGCTGCGGCTGGTTCTTCGACGAGATCTCGGGCATCGAGACCACCCAGGTGCTCCGCTACGCCGCCAGGGCCCTCCATCTGGCCGAGGAGACCCTGGGCCTCCACCTGGAAGAGGAATTCGCCCGGCGGCTGGAGGAGGCACCGAGCAACATCACGCAGTTCGGCAACGGCATGGAGGTCTACAACCGGCTGGTCAGGGTCTCCCGCATCGACCTCCACCGGGTAGGCGCCCACTACGCCGTCTCCTCGCTCTTCCGCGAGCAGGACGACACCCCACAGACCATCTACTGCTACGCCGCCGAATGCCTCGACTGCGAGAAACACGAGGCCGGTGCCAGCAAGATGGCCCTGGGGCGCACGCGCTTCGTCTCCCACATCACCCGGGACGAAGAGACGATCACCTTCGCGGCGCTCCATCTGGGCGGGCACAACGTCCTCAGCGGTCTGAGCAGCTCCATCGACGACAGCACCTTCGAGGCGTTCAAAACGCACATGAACCGGGCCTTCGAGCTGGGCAACATCTCCGAACTGGTCTCTACCATCGACACCCACTTCGGACACCACAGCTACACCCTCTGGCACCTCTTCCGTGACGAACAGCGCCGGATCATGAAGGGCATCCTCGGCGAGGTCTCCGAACAGCCGGAACACGCCCTCCACGAGGTCATCAACACCCAGTACACGCTGCTCAACTTTCTGCGGGAGATCGACATGCCCTTCCCCAGAACGCTGAGCGTGGCCGCGGAGATCGCCCTCAACGCCGACATCGCCGACACCCTGGAAGCGGAGGAACTGGATCTGGAGAGGCTCGACAGTCTGCTGGACGCCGTGCTGCGCTGGGAGGTCCCGCTGGACAGGGATGCTCAGGCTCTGCGGGCGAGCCACCGGATTCGCACGCTGATGCTGCGGTTTGCAGACACCCCCCTGGACACGGCCCTCATCGGGCGGATGAACGCCTTTCTGGAGACCATCGAGCGAATCAGTCTGAACCCCAACTACTGGGAAGCCCAGAACAGCTGTTTTTCCGTCGCCGGGCAGCTCTATCCGGAACAGCAGGAACGCGCCGACCGGGGCGACAGCGACGCGGCAGCATGGCTGGAGGCCTTCCGGGAGCTGTCGGACCACCTGCAGCTACGGCTGGAGTGATCTGCCGTGCGTATCCCGCTGTCCACCTACCGCTTCCAGCTGACCCCCGAAACCCCGCTGGAGCAGCTCCGGCAGACCATCCCCTACCTCGCCGCCCTGGGGATCAGCGATCTCTATGTCTCGCCGCTGCCGGCCGCCATCCCGGGGAGCGAACACGGCTACGACGTCACCGATCCCCAGGCCGTTAACCCGGAGCTCGGCGATCTGGAGGACCTGGACCGGACCGCCGCCGTCGCCCGGGAACACCATATGGGATGGGTCCAGGACATCGTCCCCAACCACATGGCCTTCCATCCGGCCAACCGCTTTCTGCAGGACGTCCTGGAAACAGGCCCCTCCTCCCGGTACGCCCACTGGTTTGATATCCGGTGGGAGCACCACAACCCCCTCCTGCGGGGCAGGCTGCTCGCGCCCTTTCTGGGCGGCGATCTCCAGGAGGTACTGCGCTCCGGTGAACTGCAGCTGCGGCTCGAGGAGGGCGCGCTGGTTCTGGGGTACTACGAACACCGCTTTCCACTGCGCATCGAGAGCTACCCCCCTGTCCTGGAACCCCTGATCGGCGGACTCGGCCGGACGGCGACCCTGAAAGAACAGCAGTTGCTCGAGCGACTCCTGCGACTCGCCGACTGCTCGGGGAGCACACCCGGCGCGGAACAGTATCGGGAGATCACCGCCACCGGCAAGGCACTCCTGCAGCAAGCCGTCGCCCACAGCGTGGTGAACAGGGCTGTGGAAGAACGCCTCGAGCGGCTCAACAGCGAACCGGCAGAGCTCGCCGACCTCATCGACAGCCAGCACTACCTGCCAGCGCTCTGGAGGGTGGCCGCCGAGGCCATCAACTACCGGCGCTTCTTCCACATCAACAACCTGATCTCCCTGCGCATGGGCGACCCCAGGGTCTTCGACGCCACCCATCGGCTGCCGGCGCGGCTCTACAAGACAGGCACATTCACCGGCTTCCGCATCGACCACATCGACGGCCTCAAGGCTCCCGTCGCCTACCTGGAGCGGCTCCGCAACTCGGCCCCGGAGGCCTACATCGCGGTGGAAAAGATCCTCCAGCGGGGGGAGACGCTTCCCGAATCGTGGCCCATACAGGGGACCACCGGCTACGACACCTTGACCATCGCAAACGACATCCTCTGCGACAGGGCAGGGGAAGGGCAGCTCCGGGAGGCCTACCACAGCTTCACCGGCGACATGAGAGATCCGGCATCCCTCCTGTCCGAGACCAAACGGGAAGCCCTCACCACGTTGCTCTACGGCGATCTGGAGAACCTGGCCGTCAACGTGCTCGACGAAGCGGCCCGCAGACATCAGAGCCACGCCGTCTCGCGCAGAGCCGTGCTCCAGGTGCTGGAGGAACTGGTGGTGCGTTTCCCCAGGTACCGCACCTACCTGGGCGAGGAGTGCGGAACCAGCGAGGAGCAGGAGCTCCTCGGGGAACTGTTCTCATCGGTGGAAGAGGCGCTCCCCCAACGACGCGAAACCTGCAGTCTGGTCAGAGAGATCATGGAACAGAGCTACGAAGGGGAACCGACGGGAGAGCCAGACAGTGTGGTGCTACAGCTCCAGCAGCTCACCGGCCCCGTGATGGCCAAGGGCTTCGAGGACTCCTTTCTCTACCGGTACACACCGCTGCTCTCGCGGAATGAGGTGGGCGGTTCCCCGCTGCACCCCCCCTGCAGTGTGGAGACCTTCCACAGGTTCTGTGCCAGGCAACAGCAGGAAAGGCCCCACTCCATGAACGCCACGGCCACCCACGACACCAAGCGCGGCGAGGACGCCCGGGCACGGCTGAACGTTCTCACCGAACTGGCCGGAGCGTGGTCGGCGGGGCTCCCCCGGTGGCACCGGCAGCTCGAAACGGCCTGGCGCCGGCACAGTGAGATGCCCTTTCCTCTGGACCGACGGGAGGAACACTTTCTGCTGCAGTCCCTTATTGGCGGACTGCCCTTCGGCGGACCGGACGAATCCTTCGGGGAGCGGCTCGCGGCGTACATGGTGAAGGCCCTCCGCGAAGCCGGAGAGAGGAGCTCCTGGCAGGCGCCGGACAGGGAGCTGGAAGACGCCGTCGCCTCGCTGGTCCGCCTGCTGCTCTTCGATGATATGTTCGGCCCCTTTCGCGAGGACTTCCTCTCTTTCCAGCGGAAGGTCGCCTTCTACGGTGTCTTCAACTCGCTGGCCCAGACGGTGGCCAAGATCACCATCCCCGGCGTTCCCGACATCTACCAGGGCAGCGAGCTCTGGGACTTCAGCTTCGTCGATCCCGACAACCGCCGCAGCGTTGACTACGCATCCCGAAGCAGCACCCTTGCAGAGCTTGACGACATTCTGGAGCGTAACGATCCCACACTCCTCCGGGGACTTCTGGAAGCCCCCGAGGACGGCCGGATCAAGATGCTGGTGACCATGCGGACGCTCCAGGCCCGGCAGCGCTATCCTTCGCTGTTCACCCACGGAAGCTACGCCGGCATCGCCTGCCGGGGTGCCTGCGCCGACAGCCTCATCGCCTTCACCAGATACACCACAACGCAACGCGCCGTCTGCATCGTTCCCAGGCTCTGCAGCCATCTGGCGGCACCGGGCGAGCTGCCGCTGGGGAAAAGGGTATGGCGGGACACCACCCTGGAGTGGCCCGCACAGCCTGGCCGGGCCTGGCGGGATCTCATCAGTGGCATGACCGTCAATGACAGCAGGAAAATGGCTGTGGGAACAGTGCTGCAACATCTTCCCTGCGCCGTCTATGTTCCCATTGAATAACCCGTGACACCGACCAGGCCTGTACGGGAAGGACAACAGGCCATACTACATCGAGAGGAGTGTTCTCCCGTGGCGTCCCTCCCCAAGCGCTTCAGACTGCCTTTCCTGACAGCGGTCAGCTGTCTGGCCATCGCCGGTATCCTCGCCCTGCGTCCACCCTACAACGCACTCACGGCACTCACCAGGGCAGCGGGGATGCTGGGATATCTCTTTGTCTTCTACGCCATCGTTGCCTCGGCCTTCAAAAAGCAGGTTTTCCGTCTCTTAGGCATCCCCTTCATGAAGGTGCACCACACTTTCGCCGTTTCGGGACTGCTGCTGATGACGGTCCACCCGCTCTTTATGGCCGCGGAACTGGCCGACCCCGGGCTGCTGGCCCCGCGGCTGGACTCGCTGGAGTCCTTTCTCACCTTCGGCGGCCATCCGGCCTGGGCACTCTTTGTGATCGCCGCGGCCGCCGCGATGCTCAGCCGGAGGATCCCCCACTGGCGGGCGCTCCACCAGCTCACCTATCCGGCATTTCTCCTCGGTACGGTCCACGCCGTCAAAATCGGCACCGATGTGGGGGTCTCCCCTTTTCGGGAGATCGCCCTGGCCATGGCCGCTATCGTCGTAGCCGTCTGGATCGGCCAGCGGATCCAGAACTACAGGAGAAAAACGAGGGCAGAGAAAAGGCCGGTGCCGTAGGGAAACGCTCCCCACGGCACCGGCCGATCCCGGCTGGAGCACTTTTCGCTACTCTACCGTTATGGTCCGTTCAAGGGAACCGAATTTGTTGCAGGTGGCCTTGACGTGGATCTCCGTCTCGTCCTTCAGCTTCCCAAGATGGAAGAGCGCGACGGCTTCTCCGCTGCCCTGCTGCGACGACGCATGGAGGGTGTAGCGTCTGTCGCCGTCCACCGTTACCTCATAGCTTTCGACATAGTGGCTGCCGGCATCGGAGACACTGTGCCAGGCCCGTACCGTGAGCACCCCCGATTCCCTGTTGTACTCCAGAGCGAGTTTGGACGGCGGGTGCGCCATCACCACCGCAGAGAGGGAGAACAAAAGACCTACCGCCAGGATCACGACCACAGCTGACCTTCTCATCACGTATCAACCTCCCAAGACGTTTTCCATAGTGTACCACAAAACCCAAACAAACAACTGTTTCTTCATCACAAAAGAGCGCGCCTCTTATTGAAAGGAATACTGCAGAAACATCCGGAGCTTCTCCTCGTCCATTCCCGCATAGACCTCGCCGCGGAACCCCACCACCGCATCGACATTACAGGGGCCGCCGAGACAGGAACTGGGGATCACATTCACCTCGTCTTCCAGCCCAAGCTCTGTCACCACATCTTGGGCAACAGGGATGAACGCCCGGCTGCAGGGCCTGCAGACATAGAGGTCTTCCGCCGCATAGGCCCGGGAAAAGAGGACAACACCGCTTGCGACAACCAGCACCGCCAACCCGACAAGCAACAACCGCTTCATTGTGATCACTCCTTCTATCCGCTTTCCTTCGTCACGTTCTGCATGGTAAGGGTATCCCCCAACGCAGACTCCGTGAATGGTGAACCGCGCAGTACGGGATACGACATTCCACTGAATCCTCAAACCCCCCCACACAGCTATGTCCGCACCGGCAGGAAGCCCTGAGGGGTGGACACAATGGCTGATTGTCTCTTGAACAGCGTAACGTCCAGTGGGATAATCATTGTACTGAAGGGAGGGAACAGATCATGCGCAAAGCGTTGGCCGCCATCGACGAAAGCACGATCAGCAAAGAGCTTATCTCCTATGCCTTCCGCTACGCTTCACTGGAGCAGCTGGACGGATTGACCTTCTTCCACGTCATCAATCAGCCCCACTTCTCCAAGGATCTCCACTACTCCTACACGCTTCCCGACGAAGATGATCTGATCAACAGAGCAACCAGCAGATTCACCGGCATCATCGAGGAGGAGCGGGAAAAGAGCGATGCGGCTGTCTGCCCCTACCAGCTCCATGTGCGGGTGGGAACGGCCTACCACAAGATCATCGAGGAGGCCCGCAAGCCGGAGTACGAGATCATCCTGATCGGCCACCGGGGCCTCAACGACATCGAGGAGTTCTTTATCGGCAGCGTTGCGTCAAAGGTAGTCCGGCACGCCCCCTGTTCCGTGCTCGTCTACCATCCCAGACTGACGTTCCACCCCAGCGAGGAACCCCAGACGTAAGGACGAGAGACACAAAAAGCCGATTGTGCGCGAGGGGAGCATCCCTTGTCACACAATCGGCCCGGCACAGCATCGTCGCACCCTTGCGCTTGTACCGCTCTACCCGAACGAATCGGCGCTGTCGTCGAGCATACCCCCCCGGTCAGCCTGCAATGCGGTTCTGGCACAGAGGCCGAGGATACCCCTGCGGACCTTCGGTTCGATGGGCGCCCACTTCCTGAAACGTTCCGACCACTCCTCACCGTCGATATCGAGATCCACCCGACGGCCGGGGATGTCTACGACAATGGGATCACCATCCTGAATAATCGCAATGGGACCGCCCACAGCCGCTTCGGGGGCCACGTGCCCCACCGCCGCCCCCTCGGTAAAACCGGAGAAACGACCATCGGTGAGCACAAACACATCCTGCCCCAGCCCGAGCCCCACCAGAGCGTCGGTGGTCATCATCATCTCTTTCATCCCCGGCGCACCACGGGGGCCTTCGTAGCGGATCACCACCACATCGCCCGGCACGATTCGGCCGTTCACGACAGCGTGATGGGCCTCGTGGTCGGCGTGGAAGACCCTGGCGGTTCCCCGAAAACGGCGACGATCTTCCCGGATCGTCGTGGTCCGGCAGATAGCGCCGTCCGGCGCCAGGTTGCCGCGCACCACCGCAATGCCGCCGCTGCGGTACACGGGATCGTCACAGGAGGCGATCACGGCATGATCACCGGATCGAATCCGATTGGCGATCTCACCGGCGGTGACACCGGCAACACCATAAGCATCCGCATAGAGGTGCGATTTCAGCTCCCCCATCAGGGCCGGGACTCCGCCTGCCTCGTGGAAATCGATGACCGTCACCGTCCCCGTGGGAATCACACTGGAGAGCACCGGAACCTGACTGGAAAAGCGGTCGAAATCCTCCAAATCCAGGGGGATATCAAGCTCCCTGGCGATACTGAGAAGATGCAGCACCGCGTTGGTCGACCCGGCGATGGCCATCTCCATGATGATGGCGTTCCAGAGATTCTCTTTGGTCAGCCAGGAGTGCGGCGCCATCCCCTCTTTGACAAGCGTCACGATCCGCCGCCCCGTCTCCGTGGCGCACCGCTCCTTTTCGGCATACACCGCCGGGACGGTGGATGACCCCGGAAGCGCCAGCCCCATGCCCTCGGCGAGGATCTGCATGGTGTTGGCCGTCCCCATGAGCGCGCAGGCACCCGGGCCGGGACAGACGCTGTTTTCCAGCGATATCCGCCGCTCATCCATGTTCTCCTCGCCATACTGCGCGCCGAAGACCATCTGATCCAGCTCCGAGAGCACCACCTGCCGTCCTTCGCTCCTGGTCGTCAGCTGGGGCCCCCCGGAGAGGAAGATCGTGGGGAGACCGCTCCGCAGTGCACCGATGATCACGCCTGGGATGATACTGTCGCAGGAAGCGAGCAGCACCAGGCCGTCCAGGAGCTGCACGTTGGCCATGATCTCGATCGACGAGGCGATGATGTCGCGGATCACCAGCTCGTACCGCAGATGGGGCGTCCCGATCGGCACGGCGCCGCATGTGGCGATGGTCCGGAACTCGAAGGGCGTCCCCCCGGCCTGCCATATCCCGGCCTTGACCCGCCCGGCCAGTCTGTCGAGATGCACATGCCCAAGCCCCGCATCATTCGCGGGATTGACAACCCCGATCAGCGGTTTGGAAAGATCCACATCGTCATAGCCGCACCCCTTGTAGATCGCTCTCCGCGACGAGGTTTCCCGTCCCTCGAACAGATGCTGCTTCCGAGATCGGTACACGGCACTCCCCCCCTTTTTGGGCACTGTTCCGCACCGCGGCGGTTCACTATCTTGCTATTCTTCGCCTTTTACCCCCTTATTGAAACGGTCGGGGTTTTCTTCGGCCTCTTCGCTGCTATTGCTTCCTTTCCCGGTAACAATTACTGTAACGATTCCGACAAAGGGAAGTCCACTTATACCAATTCCAACCCACGGGGAGCTAAACAAGGCTGCTATGGTTCCACAGACGACGCTAACTACAACAATCGCCGTGGCACAAAGCTGCCCCCTTTTGCCAAATTGCCCGTCCCTTTTGTTCTGCTCCTGACTTCCGCGCGCAGACACTACGAACCCGCATGAGTACTGGATCTTCAGCGAGACTCTAGGCACTACAAATGTGCAGGGCGGACCATCGTCCCGATTGGGATAGTGATCCGCCCTGCAGCTTTGTTTGTTGCTCCTATCGTTCTATGCCTGTGTCGGTGGCCAATGTGGCCGAAGGAATGGTTGTCGCTGTCCTCCACGTCCGGGTGTCCGGCCTTGAGGGGTAGAGGGCTGCCGACTACCGGATCTTCAACGTGTGCCGTTCATTTCAGAAAGGGCGAGGGAAGGATCTGTCGGCAAAACGAACGGTTCGCGCACGCTGTGTGCCTTTGCTCTGTCTGCCTTGCCGGGATTGTGTGTACCATTTCCGCGCTGCGGCTCCCGCCGTTACCGCAATATCGGTACATTGACGGTAGCTTCCGTTCCTCCGCTCATTTCTACGTTGTCTCGTAGCTCCTGCGGTTTCTGTATTTCCGGAGCGAGAGCAGCTCCGTGGGGACCTCGCTCCGCCGTACCCCAAGGGCTTTGTAGATCCGCTTCGCTTCCGGCGAGAGGGTGCCGGGGAAGCGGTACTTCTTGCCGGTCGCCGTATCCTCGATGACCGCCGACTGGACGTCCAGCAATGTCTTGCGTATCTGTTCCACCGAGAGGTT
>JAIPGA010000081.1 GCA_021736445.1 Synergistales bacterium
GGTCCGGGGGGGCCGATAATGCCTTTGGGAAAGCGGTCTGCCGTTATTGCAGTTCCTCGAGAAGTCTTTGGTCTGTGGACACCGCTTCTTCGAACATCTCGAGCATCTTCTGGTTCCGTTGCATCCGGTTTGCGAGCTGCTGTCTCAGGAATTCGGTGCTCACTCCGGTGCCTTCGCTTTTCTGTTCCTGCTCCTGTTTGGAGAGCTCTGCGAGGTTGGCCCGGACCTTTTCCATGGTGGTGTCCATGGCCTTGAGCTGCTGTTCCAGGTCGGCCACACGGCCTGCATTGGTCTGGATCTGCTTGCTCAACACCTTGAACTGTCTGTCCATGGTTGCCGCCAGCTTTTTGACTTCCTCCTGGCCGCTCTCTACACCCTCTTCTTTCAGCGTTTCGATCCGCTGGGCCATGGTGTCGATCAGTTTCGACTGCTCGGAAAGCGTCTCCTCGACGGCGGCAAGCTGCGCGTTGACGCCCGACTGGACGGAACCGACATTGACGATGGCATAGATAGCGAGAATCGCTACCACAATAACGCCGATGGTGACGTACATGCTGTGCTGGTCTTTGCCGAAGATCTCCGCGAACCAATCCTTGTTGTTGTTTTTCTTCTGCTGCTGCTTGCGCTGCTGCGGCCTGTTCTCCTGCGCCATACCACATTCCTCCCCAAGTTATAGTGTCTTCAAGAGTATACGTGTGCTTTTTCACTGTCAACCGGAAACCTGCAGAGAGCGTTCACCCGACCTGCTGCCCAATGTGCCCGGCAACCTTGCAGCGGAACGCGCCTTCGGTTGCACAGGTTTTCCTGCGTTTCGGAGGGCAATGGGCAAAACACGGCAATTATACCATAGTCCTGCTGCAGGAAGAGAGGAAGTGTCTGCCGATATCCCTTTTTCGGGAATGGGCAGCTTTCCCCGTCGATTGCATCCCTAGTAGGTGATCTTGTTTTCCACCAGGACCTTCCCAAGGCGCCGCAGCCGATCGGTGGCCTGATCCTGGAAGTGACGTCCTATCTCGACAATCAGCGCTTCGATGACGTTGACGGCGGGAATCAGCGAGTAGTGTGTGGAATGGACGGGAACGTGCAGCAGCTCTGTGGCCGCCGGAATGCCGGGGTTGGTGAGACTCGAGGTGAGGAGGATGACGGGAATCCCCTGCTCTTTGGCGAACTGCACCGCCTGAACGGTTCGGATGGCGAAGTGCGGTCCACCCAGCGAGATGGCGAACAGCACGTCATGCTTGCTCATGTTGAAGAGCTCGGCGAACATCTCGTCGGACCCGCAGGGGCCGATGAGATGGACATGACCGAGGAACTGGTGGAGCATGGAGTGGAAGTACACCGCCAGGCCTTTCGTGGAGCGGAGTCCCAGGACATGGATGCTTTCTGCCCCGAGGAGGAGATCCCTGGCCCGCTCGAAGGAGTGGCTGAGATGCTCCGTCATGGAGGCGTGGATATTGCCGATGTTGTCCTGGGAGACGCTCCGCAGGATGCCGTCGGCGGCCTTCTCACCCCAGGAGTCCTCCAGCTGCCACCAGAGCGGCGAACTGGTGGAGATCAGCGTCTTCTGAAGGTCATTGAGAAAGTGCGTAAAAGAGCTGTACCCCAGCCGGCCGATGGTCCGCATGACCGTGGCCGGGCTCACCTCGGCGCGACGGGCCAGCTGTTCGACCGTCATGAAGGCCACCTCCTGGAAGTTCTCCAGCACAGCCCTGCATACCGAACCCTGCTGTGACGGGAAGGTCTCAGCCCCCTGCCGCATTTTCTCAAAGAGTGGAAGATTTATATCTCCGGTATTCCTTTTCATTGTGTTCCCCCCAAGTCTTGCAAGGCGGTCACCCAGGCTGAGCAACAAGTTAAGAGTATAGCACCTCGCGAAGCGTGTCTATGGCATCGTGCCACTACACGGGAAATCTGTGGCTTTGCCATGGGCCACGCAGTACGCAGCCAAAACGCCCATTTCTCTTCTTGACAATTTGCGAAAAAATTATATCATACATGGCGGAGGGGCAGGGATATGCCGAATGATCGGATGTTGCGAAATGGATATTTCTTTCAAGGCGGGCAGTGTTGCACGGGTTGGGAGGGGCGTACAGGTCTGTAGGCAGCGTATCAGCTGTGATACACAAGATACCGCGTCGCTGGAATGGATTTTTTGAGGAGAACGAAGTGTGCTGCGTCTGTGCGAGTTTGTAATTGGAGAGAGGCGGACAGTGCAGGGGGATTCTTTTGAAGTGCATTCTGAAGCTGGATTAACCATAAAAAAATTTCGTCACGGAGGATGATGTGTGATGTCAAAGAATTGGGAGTTTCTCTATCTCAGCCAGGAAGACTGTGTCGCCGCCGGCGGGGCCAATATGGGCGGCACCATGCAGGCCACGGAGCGGTCCTTCTTTCTCCACGGCAAGGAGGATTTCATCCAGCCGGGCAAGCCGGTGATCCGCTGGGGCGGACCGGAGACCGAGGAGACCACGGGGCGGATCATGTCCATGCCCTCCTGGCTGGGCGGGGAACAGTATAAAGAGGAGCTAATGAAGCGCGGGCTTCTGGGCCCGATCAATACGGCGGGGATCAAGTACATCCCCAGCAGGCCGGAGAACCCCAAAAAGCACGGCCTGCCCAGGGCCAGCGCGCTGATCGTCATCCTCGATCCGGAGACGCTGCACCCCATGTGCGTCATGGACGGCGCCATCGCCAGCGCCATGCGGACCGGTGCGGCCTCCGGCGTGGCTGTGAAGTACCTGGCCAGGCCCGATTCCAGGGTGATGGGCCTGGTGGGATCCAGCGTCCAGGGCAAAACGCAGCTCATGGCCTTCAAGAGCGGCATGCCTTCCCTGGAGGTGTGTAAGGTCTACTCCCGGACCAAGGCCAACGCCGAGCGTTTCGCCCGGGAGATGTCCGAGGCCGCCGATATGGAGATCAGGGCGGTGGACAGCGCCGAGGAGGCCTTCGTCGGTTCCGATGTCATCAGTACCGCCACCATGGCCCGCGAGTCCTACGTCAATCCCGAGTGGTACAAGGAGGGAGCCCTGCACACGGAGATCTCCTTCTGGGACACACCGCCGGCGGCGTTGAAGGTCTTCGACCGGATCTACGTGGACGACTGGTACCAGGTGAAACACCACGGTGTGGATGTCAGCTGGCGGGCCGTCCGGGACGGCGTCATCCCCGAGGACGCTGTCAATGGCGATCTGGGCAAGGTGGTCTGCGGGGCCCTGGAGGGAAGGAAGGACCCGAAGGAACGGATCTTTTTCAATCCCATCGGCATGGGGATCCACGACCTCTCGGAGGCCTTCAGGGTCTACAGCAACGCCCGGGAACAGGGGTTGGGAACCACACTCAGCCTCTTCGACGAGGCCGACAGCTGGCTTGCGTCGTTGTGTCTCGAAAAGGATAGCCTCAGGCAGGTGCAATAGGAGGATGTGCAAGTGCAGCAGAGCACGGCTCGAACCTTTTGTGCCATTTGACAAAAGTGTGAGAATTAAGTTATCTTCTAGCTCGCGAAAGCAGGCGCCGAAGATGCTGGAATTCCTCTAACGCAGTGAAGTCTTTCAGGTCTGGCGGAAATCTCAAAAGACATGAGGAAGGGAGGTGCCGAGAAACCGGATGAGACGGGGAGTGACAGAAAGTGTGATGCAATTCCCCGGGTGTATTCCACACAGTCCTTTTGGGATGTCCGGCCGGAAATGCGGTGCGTTTGTTTAAGAAAAAGAGTATGTGTCGATGGATAATTGATGTATTGGGTATATTAGGGAGGGAAACGCGTGAAAAAAAGTATATTAGGGCTCGGTATTGCACTCTTGTTGGTTGTAGCTGTGACGGCGTCTGCTGGCGCAATGGAGTTCGTGACCATCGTGACCGGTTCCACAGGGGGAACATACTATCCTGTGGGCACGATCATAGCGAACCACTGTAACCAGGAGCTGATGACCGAGGGGTACAAGTATTCTGCCCAGACTTCCGGCGGAACGACGGAAAACCTGGATATGCTGAAAAACGACGAGGCCCAGATGGCCATCGCCATGTGCAACCTCACCGGTTTTGCCTACACAGGGACCAATCGTTACGAAGGCGATGCCAACCCCAACCTGCGCTATGTCATGGCGCTGTGGCCCGAGACCTCCCAGTTTGTCTACGCCAAGGGCTCCGGGATCGAGGGCTGGGACTCCCTGGAGGGCAAAAAGATCTCCGTCGGGCCGCCTGCTTCGGGCACGGAGTTCAGCACACGGACCATCCTCAAGGCCGTTGCAGGCCTGACCTTTGACGACATAACCGCCGAATATCTTGGATACAGCGAGTCCTCCCAGGCGATCCAGAACGGCAGGATCGACGCCGCCCTTCTGGAAGCCGGCTATCCCACCTCCGCGGTGACAGAGCTCTACGCGGGCAGGACAGATGTGGATATGCTCCATTTCGACGCCGAAGCCAAGGACAAGCTGCTCGGCGAGGCCCCCTGGTACGCCCCCGTCACCATTCCGGCGGAGACCTACCCCGGCCAGGAAGAGGAGATCCCTGTGGTCGGCATCATGTGCTCTCTCGTGGCGCATCCCGACCTTTCCGACGAAGCTGTCTACAAGACCCTGGAAGTGGTCTTCGGCTCACGGGAGGATCTCCTGAAAGAGCACGCCGTGTTCTATAACGTCGATTTCGACAACCCCATGTCTGGGCTCTTTGGTGCTCCACTCCATGCGGGAGCAGTCAAGTACTACAGGGACAACGGGTTCACCGTGCCAGACAAGCTTCTGCCTCCCGAAATGAAATAAGCAGCCACTGTTTGTGGCGTACCTGCGGCCGGTGTGCCCGCTCTTTTCACGGGACACCGGTCGTACTCTATTATTTTGTGGAGTGTGATGTTCCGTGGATCTCTTGAAAAAGCTTATACCCAAGGGAGAACTGGTGCCCACCAGGCAGCTGTACGGCAGGGTCGGCCTGATCGCGCTTCTCCTGACCGTAGGCACCTCCCTGGTGCACGCCTGGATGAACAGCTTCGGTCTTCTGATGGCGATCAAGATGAACGCCATCCACCTGGGGACGGTGATGGCCATTGTTTTTCTCTACTATCCGGCCACCGCCAGGTCGCCCCGCGAGAACCCCAGTGTCCTTGACTGGGTGCTTGCCGGGCTTTCGTTGGCGGGGATGGCGTTTATCCTCCTGCAGTACGATCGGATTCTCGCGGACCGCCTCAATGTGATCCCCTTCGACCTTGTGATGGCCACCATGACCATGATCCTTCTGGTGGAAGCGAGCAGACGGGCGGTGGGCCTTCCGCTGACCATTCTGAGCGTCTTCTTTGTCTTCTATGCCAAGTACGGGATCTATTTCCCCGGCCTTTTCGCTCACCAGGGATTCAACTGGAGGCGGATCATCATCCGCATGGCTCTGACCGACGAGGGGATCTACGGCGTCTCGCTGATGGTTTCTTCCACCTATGTGTTCATGTTCATCCTCTTCGGCGCCTTTCTGTCCGCCACGAAGACCAGCGACTTCTTTAATGACTTTTCACTCGCCCTGGCCGGGAAGTACCGGGGAGGGCCCGCAAAGGTGGCCGTCCTCGCTTCAGGCCTTATGGGAAGCATCTCCGGCAGCTCCCAGGCCAATGTGGCCACCACCGGCGCGATCACCATTCCCCTTATGAAACGGGTGGGCTACATGCCGCACTTCGCCGGTGCCGTGGAGGCCGCCGCGAGTACCGGCGGTATCCTGATGCCGCCCATCATGGGCGCTGCGGCCTTTATCATGAGCACCTTCCTGGGGGTGCCCTACGCAACCATCATGATCGCCGGGGCCACGCCGGCGCTGCTCTACTACCTGGCGGTGATGTTCATGGTGGACCTCCGGGCCAAGCGGCAGGGGCTACAGGGACTGCCCGCCTCGGAGGTGCCCCCTCTGGGGAAGACGCTGCTGGAGCGCGGCCATATGATGATCCCGCTCATCCTGATTATCTACTTTCTCATTGTGGGGTACACGCCGCTCTTTTCGGCCTTCCTGGGGCTCATGTCTGTCATCGTCCTGTCCATGATCCGGAAATCCACGCGCATGACCTGGCGGCAGTTCCTCACCGCCCTCGATATGGGGGCCCGGAATGCCGCACCTGTGGGGATCGCCTGCGGCATTGTGGGGTATATCGTCGGCTCGGTGGGTATGACAGGCTTCGGCCAGGTAGTGGCGCTGAATATCATCATGTTCTCCGGCGGACAGCTCTGGGCCGCGCTGATCCTCTGCATGCTGGCGGCCATCGTGCTCGGTATGGGGCTTCCCGCCACAGCCTGCTACATCATCACCGCCACCATCGCCGCTCCGGCGCTGCAGCAGATGGGGGTGGAGCCGATCGCCGCCCACTTCTTCGCCTTCTATTTCGGCACCATGTCCGCCGTCGTCCCGCCGGTGGCGCTGACGAGCTACACCGCAGCAGGCCTTGCCGGGGCGAGGCCCATGCGGGTCGCCGTGGTGGGCTTCGGCCTGGCGCTTTCGGGTCTGCTTCTGCCCTACCTCTTCGTCTATAACAACGACCTGCTCATGGTCAATACAACCCTGCCGAGCTACCTCTTCGTGCTTTCCATGGGCGTCGTCGGCGTCTATGCGCTCTCCGCCGGCATCATCGGCACCATCAAGGGCAATATGCCCCCCTGGGAACGTTTTGCCTTCGCCATTGTCGGCGTTTCCATGGTGGCGCCTCTGGGGGTGTACAAGCTGGGAAGCCTGGCCATCTTCTCGATCCTCCTGGTGCAGCACATTCTGCGGTACCGCGCCGGAGCGATCGCCCCGGAGGCTGAAGGATAGAGGAAGAAGCGCCACAACGGACGGTGTACCCCTGCCGGCCGGGCACCACATTCCGGCCGGCAGATCATGGACGGCCCCTTTGGGGGCTCTGGAATAAAAACAAAGATTGAGGTGTATAGGATGGACCAGCAGACACTGCCGGCCTACGCAGGGATCCCCACCTTTCTGCGTGCGCCGCAGGCGGAACAGAGTGAGCTCTCTGAGGGTTCGGTGGCCGTGGTGGGCGTGCCCTTCGACACGACCTGCGCTTCCAGACCCGGGGCGAGGTTCGGCCCGCGGGGCATCCGGGAGGGCACACTGCACTTCATGCACCAGATCGGCGCCCTCACCACGGACCGGAAAGAAATGGTGGATATCCGGACAGGCGAGCGTTTCGCCTATCCCTATAGGGACATCCTCTTCGATACCGGTGACGTGCCCCTCTACCCCTCCGATGTAGAGGCCACCGCCGAGGCCGTGGAAGAGGCGGTCTACGGCATAGCCCGAAAGGGCGCCTTTCCGGTGATCCTCGGAGGGGATCACTACATCACCTACCCCTGCTTCTGCGGATACGCCAGAGCTGTGGAGGAGCGGGACGACAAGGAGAGGATGGGGTACCTCCACATCGATTCCCATCTCGACCTGACGGACCGGACCGAGGCCTGGGGCGACCACTACCACGGATCGCTTGCGCGGAGAGTGGCGGAAACCGACTACCTGGAAGTTGCCGACATGGCCTGGGTGGGCATCGGCGGGAGCTTCCAGACCGCCGAGCGCTGGGAGTTCATCCAGCAGCACGGGCTTTCGATCTACACATCCCGGGATATAGAAGACACCGGGGTGGATGGAGTGATCGAAAAGGCGTTCCGGGAAGATCTGAGCCGGTGCAGCACCGTCTATGTCACCATAGACATTGATATCGTAGACCACGCATTCGCTCCCGGTACGGGCTCCTACGTGTTTGGAGGCATCTCCTCCAGCCGGTTCCTCCAGATGATGGAGGCCCTGAGCAGGCAGCCGCGGATCGGGGCGATCGACCTCGTCGAGGTGGCGCCGCCCCTGGATCCCACGGGCTGCACCTCCAGGCTGGCCGCCACAGGGCTCATCTCCTTTCTGCGGCCCAGAATATTTGATATGGTGAAATGATGTCTATTTTATAGAGAATGTTTTGTTCCGGAGGTTTCTCTGATATGTCTCTATTTGCTGGACCCCTTCGGCTAACGGGAACAACAGCTACCAGACAGCTGGAGAAATACATCCCCCGGCTTTTTCCATAGTGCCGCTTCATTGGATAGCTCGCTATCTGCGTACTGCGATGAGATAGACCCGGTGGTGTCATGTTTGAGATCCACCATGTGGGCGGTAATCATCCAACTTGTTCTCCCACTGTTCATACTGCTGATAGCGGGCGTGTACATCAGGGCCGCCGTGCCCTTCGTGGTCTGCATGCTGGCGATGATCACACTGCTGACGTTCTTCCCCGACATCGCACTCTTTTTGCCGAGCCTCCTCTTCGACTAGGCCGCGAGAAGAAACCGGACAGCAGAGCAAGCAAAAAGAGCCGGGGGGGATTCCCCCGGCTCTTTCGCGCGTCCCCGGCCGGAGCCGCGAAGGAGACATCCCTTCCCTGTGCACCCCTCGCCTCCGGGAGGCAGCAGAGGGGGGCGAAAAAACAAACATTCCGCCACTTGACAACGGGAGAAAAAGACATACTATACGGGAAGCATCGTGTATGAATATGCCGCTCATGGAGAAATTCGGAATGAATCTTTCTTCAATGGTTGCAGGAATCGGGTGATAGCACAGGAAGTTACCGTCGTATCTGGATACAGCGGCTGCTGCACTACGGGAAAAGACATTTTTGCGTGGGTGCAGGAGAGGAGCAACAGAGGGCTGATCGCCGCTACGGCAAAGTCACGTCGGCTTTTCGGGGCGGGGAATTTTTTTTGGGAAGCTTGCGGAATAAATATTTCCTTATCGCCTTGTTCGAGAAATATCATTATCTGGATATGTGGAGGAGGAGTTCACCATGGCAAAAAGTTGGGAGTTACTCTATCTCAGTCAGGACGACTGCGTCGCCGCCGGCGGGGCGACCATGAGCGGCACCATGCAGGCGACGGAGCGGTCCTTCTTCCTGCACGGCAAGGGGGATTTCATCCAGCCCGGCAAGCCGGTGATCCGCTGGGGCGGCCCAGAGACGGAAGAGACCACCGGGCGGATCATGTCCATGCCCTCCTGGCTGGGCGGCGAACAGTATAGAAAAGAGCTGGTGGAGCGCGGGCTGCTTGGGCCCGTCAACACGGCGGGGATCAAGTACATCCCCAGCAGGCCGGCAAATCCGAAAACGTACGGCCTTCCCCGGGCGAGCGCCCTGATCATCCTCCTCGACCCCGACACGCTCCACCCCATGTGCGTCATGGATGGCGCCGTGGCCAGTGCCATGCGGACCGGTGCGGCCTCGGGGGTGGCCGCCAGGTACCTTGCCAGGGAGGACGCCCAGGTGATGGGGCTCATCGGGGCCTCCGTCCAGGGAAAGACACAGCTGGCAGCCATGAAGTGCGGTGTCCCCACACTGCGGAAGTGCAAGGTCTTTGATATCAACCCCGAGGCCTCCCGGGCCTTTGCGGAGAAGATGGCTTCCGTGGCCGGCATGGAGATCGAGCCCGTGGGGTCCGCCAGGGAGGCCTTCGTGGGGTCCGGCGTGATCAGCACCGCCACCATGGCACGGGAGCCCTACGTGGACCCCGAGTGGTACGAAGAGGGCGCCTTCCATGCGGAGATCTCCTTCTGGGACACGCCGCCCGGCGCCCTGAAGGTCTTCGACGGGATCTACGTGGACGACTGGTACCAGGTCAAGCACCACGGCGTGGACGTCGCCTGGCGGGCCGTCCGGGACGGCCACATCCACGAAGAGGCCGTCAAGGGCGACCTCGGCAAGGTGGTCTGCGGCGACCTGAAGGGAAGAAAGGACCAGAAGGAACGCATCTTTTTCAACCCCATCGGCATGGGGATCCACGACCTCTCGGAGGCCTTCAGGGTCTTCACCAACGCTAGGGAGATGGGCCTGGGGCAGACACTCCCCCTCTTCGAGGAAGCGGACAGGTGGCTTTCGTCTCTGTCCCGGGGCACGGGCCTCTCCGGGCAGGACCGGCAGCGGCGCGAGGTCTGCTGTGTCCGCTAACAGGTGCTCATAGGTTGGCTGAAGGGGCACAGGCCGGTCCTTCCCTTCCGTGGGGAAACAGCCGGGGAATGACCTCCCCCCGGCTGTTTCCCCTTTGCCCCATGTGGCGTGGTATTCCGTGGTGCTTGCAAAAACGGGCGTCATCCTGAAAAGGCGAAAGACACCCCCATTGCAGGGGCGTGCCCCGCAACGGCGGGGTCTGAAGGAAAAAGGAGGGAGGCAGAGCTCCGATGCGGCTTTTTACAGGCGGCACGGTGGTCACAGGCGACGGCACCACGGTGCTGGAGGGGGCGACGGTGGTTGTGGCGGGGGAGTATATCGCCGAGGTCACAGAACGTGTGGACCCCGCCCTGGAGGCCTACGCTGAAGAGGTGGTGGACTGTACCGGCAAGTGCGTCATGCCCGGGATGATCAACCACCACCAGCACGGCGTCACCTTCGGCCCCATGTTCGCCGGCGGCTGCGAAAACTACGGCCGGGAGTTCGTCCTCGCCCACCTCGACAGATCCCTGCTGCAGGGCCACACCACCTTCATGAACGTGGACGGCTTTGCCACCATGGAGGAAGTCCGGGAGACCCAACGGCACCACCCCATCCGGATCAAGACGGCCACCACCCACACCCCCCTGAACATCGAGGCCGCCGACCTCTGCGACGGCGGCGGGCTGGCGGACAGGCACCCCCGGATAACAGTGGAAGAGATGCTTGCAGAAGGCGCCGTCTGCATCGGCGAGGTCGGCGGCGGGCATACCCTCGGCGGCGGGGGGCAGGACTACCTCTACATCCCCAGGGCCGTGAAAGAGCGTACCGGCAGGGAGATCACCTGCCTTCAGGCCCGGGCGATGATGGTTGCCGTGCTGGGCCGGTACTGCGACGCAGGCCACTACAACCGGCAGCGCGTCGCCCGGACGCTTGAGGAAAACGGCCTCGATAGTCTTCTCACGCCCGAGGAAGCGCGGGATATCATCTGTGCCACAACCGTTCCTCAAAACATGGACAAACATGACAATGCCCACACGTCACCCGAACGGTACTGGTGACGGTTCGCGTGCGGGAATCGCACCCGCAGCAGACGGTGTGGTCTCCCTCGTCGGGATCTTTTGTTGCTGTTGCGACCCGGAACGAGGGGATCGGCTCTCTTCCTGCCTTTTTGCCGACCGCCTGCGCGCTGCAAGCGCCGCTTCCTTTCGGGCGACCTTCCTCCAAAACGACCACACGTGCCCGCTTGAGATTCCTCGCGGGTAGGAGCGGGGCGTTACGGTCGCGGCGATTGGGTTGCTCCGAAAGGTATCTTCCATACCGGGACATGCCCCGCCGCGCGATGACCAGCGCGGCGGCCACATGGCCGGAAATCCCGTAGCGTTCGTTGAACTTCCATCTTCCGATGACGGAGCTGTAGGCGGGGTTCCGTTCGTAGACGGCAATCCCCCTGTCGAA
>JAIPGA010000082.1 GCA_021736445.1 Synergistales bacterium
CTTCCTGAACCACGCCTTCGCCCTCATCGCCGTCTCCAGGGAGGATACCCGGGCCATACTGCCCCTGGCGGAAGGCTCGGGATGCCTGCTCAACTGCTGCGGCGCCCCCGAAGAGAGCGACTGGGCGCTGGCGGCGAAGATCGGCCACCGGGGATAGAGGGTGGGTGTTTCCAGCTCCGGCGCCGATCCGGCAGGATCGGCAAGGCTGAAGGAGCGGCTCCGACGGCATCTCGGGGAAGGAGAGAGGGAATGATCCTCCTCACCCGCGCCAGCAGCCTTGCCCTCGCCCAGGCCGCCAGAGCACAGGAGGCGCTGTGCCGGGCGGGGTACAGCACCGAGATTGCCACCTGCTGGACAGAAGGCGACAGGGATCAGCATAGGGCGCTGGCCCGGTTCGGCGGAAGCGGCGCCTTCTGCAAGGCCATCGAGGAAGCGCTGCTGGCAGGGAGAGGGGACGCTGCCGTCCACAGCCTGAAAGATCTCCCCTCCCGCTGCCCCAGGGGCCTCCGTCTGGCGGGGGTGCTCTCCCGGGATGCCTCCGGTGATGTCCTTGTATCGAGGGACGGGGCCACCCTGGCCACGCTCCCCGAGAGGGCGCTGATCGGGACATCGAGCATCAGGCGGCGCGCCCAGCTGCTCCGGGCCCGTCCGGACCTGCAGATAACCCATATACGGGGGAATGTCCCCACCAGGCTCCAGAAACTCGCTGAAGGCCGCTACGACGGCATCGTCCTGGCCCGCGCCGGGCTGGACCGCCTGGGATGTGCGCCGGAGCACTGCCTGGCCCTTCCCTTTCTTCCGGCGCCCTGTCAGGGGATCATCGCCCTGGAGACCCTTGAGGGAGGGGAGGCGGAGCACGCCGCCGCCACAGTCACCCATAGCCCCAGCTGGTACGCCGCCCTGGCGGAGCGCAGGCTGCTGCAGCGGCTGCAGGTGGGCTGCCATGTCCCCTTCGCCGCACTTGGGGTCTGCGAAGAGGGCGCCATGACCCTCCAGGCGGAGATCCTCCACAGCGAAGGGCGGGAACACTATCGGTATGCAACCTCCGGCAGCGTGGACTCTGACGACGATGCGTTGCGGCTGGGGGACGTCCTTGCGGAGCGGTTCCTCGAGAACGGTGACGCCATGACACTTATCCGGGAGGCACGGCAATGACAGTACATCTCGTAGGCGGCGGCTGTGCGCGTCCCCTCTGGCTCACCCTGGAGGCCCGGGAGCTTCTCGCCGCCGCCCGCCACGTAGTCTTCGACAACCTGGTCCACCCCGACCTGCTGCAGCTCGCCCCGGGGGACTGTACCATGCACTCCGTGGGCAAGCGGAAAGGAAGGCACTCCCACAGCCAGGAGGAGATCAACACCCTTCTGGTTCGCCTGGGAGAGACCGGTGAGCAGGTGGTGCGGCTCAAAGGCGGCGACCCCTTCGTCTTCGGGCGGGGCGGCGAGGAGGCGCTGGCCCTGCAGGAAGCCGGCGTCCCCTGGCGGTACGTTCCGGGCATCACCGCCGCCATCGGCGGGCTGGGAAGCGCCGGGCTCCCTCTCACCCACCGCGGTCTTGCCGGGTGCTGCACCATGGTGACAGGTCATAGACAGAGAGGGGCGAAGCCCGATCGGGAGCTCTGGCGGTGGCTGGCGGCGGGACCGGGAACGCTGGCACTCTACATGGGTGCCTCGTCGTGGGCGGAGACCGCGGAAGCCCTGCTCGAAGAGGGGATGCCGAAAACCACCCCCTGTTCCGCCGTCACCTGGGGCGGCTGGGGGCGGATGGCCAGGACCGACGGGAGCCTGGAAGGCATGGCGGCGGAGCCTGTGGAAAGCCCCAGTATCATCGCCACCGGTGCCGCGGCGGGGCTCTCCCTGCGTCCGGAGCGGGGGCCGCTGCAGGGACTCCAGGTGGCTGTGGTCCGCCCCTACCCCGACAGCTGGGAGACGGCCCGCGTCCTGGAGCGGCTCGGCGCGGACGCCTACAGCATGCCGCTTCTCTACCTGGGGGAGATCCACAACGATGACGAGGAGAGCACGCTCACCAGGGCGGACTGGATTGTCCTTTCCAGCCCCCGGGGGGCGCGGCTGCTGACGCGGGAGACCGACCCCAGGCGGGTGGGTGCGCGCATCGCCGTGATCGGCGGCGGCACCGCCCGGGCGTTGCAGGAGCTGGGAATTCGTCCCGACAGGGTCGCTGAACCACCCACCTCCGCTGGCCTTGCCCGCCTTCTCGCCGAAGTGGTGGCCCCCGGGGAAAGGGTGGTTTTTTTCCGCAATGAACGCGGCGCGCAGGCCCCCCTGGAGGCCGTCCGGCAGCGGCGCGCCGAGCCGAGGCTTCTGCCGGCCTACCGGATGAACCAGACCACACCGCCGGGACTGGTGTCCTACCGGAAACAGTGGGCCGACAACGGGCTCCACGCCGTGGTTTTCGGGAGCGCCGCTCTCGTGGAGGCATGGATGGACATACTGGGAGCCCTCCCTGAGAAGACCCGGGCTGTAGGATGGGGGCCGGTCTGCGCGGATCAGATCAGAAAGACCTTCGGTGTGGAGCCGCTGGTGATGGAAGCGCCCACGCTGGAGGGGCTGGTGGACAGACTGGCCGGACTGAAGCATACGAAGGAGGCTGAATGATGATGCAACGAGGAAGATACCCGGAGCTGCGGATGCGGCGGCTGCGGCAGAACAGGCCTCTCGCCGATGCGGTGCGGGAGACCACGCTGGAAGCGAGGAACATGGCGCTCCCCCTCTTTGTGATTCCCGGACGGGGCCGCAGCGTCCCCGTGCCGTCCCTCCACGGAGTGGACCAGCGGTCACCTGACATGCTCGCCGAGGTCATCGACGAGGCGCTGGCAGCAGGCATCCGTTCCTTCCTGTTCTTCGGGATCCCCAGCTACAAGGATGAAATGGGCGGCAGCGCGGCCGCCATGGATGAACCAGTCCAGCAGGGACTGCAGCAGCTTAAGGAGAGATACGGCAGCGACATCTCGCTCATCACGGATGTCTGCATGTGCGAATACACCTCCCACGGCCACTGCGGGATCATGCGCGACGACGGCAGCGTCGACAACGACGCCACGCTGCCCCATCTGGCGGAGATCGCCTGCAGCCACGTCCGCGCCGGTGCCGATATCGTGGCGCCTTCAGCCATGATGGACGGGCAGGTGCAGGCGATACGAGCCGGTCTGGACGACGCCGGCTTCGGTGAGACGCCGATCATGAGCTACAGCACCAAGTTCCACTCCGCCTTCTACGGCCCCTTTCGGGACGCCGCGGAGAGTGCTCCCTCCTCGGGGGACAGGCGGGCCTACCAGATGCCTGTTACCAACAGCCGGGAGGCGCTGCGGGAGTCCCTTCTGGACGAACAGGAAGGGGCCGACATTCTGATGGTCAAGCCCTCCCTGCTCTATATGGACGTGCTCGCCCGGCTCCGGGAGGCCACGCTGCTCCCGCTTGCCTGCTACCTGGTGAGCGGCGAGTACATGATGCTCCGCCACGCCATGGCTGCAGGGGCCCTGGACGAAACCAGGGGGCTTCTGGAGAGCCACTTCGCGCTGCGCCGGGCTGGTGCCGACATGATCATCAGCTACGCCGCCGTCGATGTGGCGCGGCTGCTGCGGCAGTACCACTGAGGGCCTCAGGCCCCCTTCAGACCGGCGAAGACCTCCCCGGCGTCGGCCACGGTCCGGCGGATCGTCTTCTCGTCATGGGCGGCGGAGACAAAGGTTGCCTCGAAGGGGGAGGGGGCGAAGTAGTGTCCCCTGCCGATCATCCCGTGGAAGAAGGCCGGATAGAGATCGGAACGAGAGGCCTTGACCCCGTCAAGGTCTTCCGGTGCCCGGTGGCTGAAGAAAAGCCCCAGCACCGAGCCGAATCGTGAGACGCTCAGCGGCACGCCGGCCTTCCGGGCCGCTCCGGACAGGTCCTCCTGCAGCTGCACCGCCCGCTCTTCCAGCATATCGTAGACCCCTTCGCTGTGCAGGACCTCCAGTGTGGCCCGTCCCGCCGCCATGGCGAGGGGATTTCCGGAGAGCGTCCCCGCCTGGTAGACGCCGCCGACGGGGGAGAGCTGCTCCATTACCTCCTGTGCGCCACCCACGGCGCCGACGGGCAGTCCCCCGCCGATGATCTTGCCCAGGCAGGTGAGGTCCGGGGTCACACCGGCTCTCTGCTGGGCCCCGCCTTCAGGTACCCGGAAGCCACTGATCACCTCGTCGAAGATCAGCAGTGAACCCCGGGCTGCGGTGAGCTCCCGCAGGCCCTCCAGAAACCCTTCCCGCGGCGCTACAAGGCCCATGTTGCCCGCCCAGGGTTCCACGATCACGGCGGCGATATCGTCACCGCGTTCGGCGAAAAGCGCCTGCACCTGTTCAAGGTCGTTGTAGGGCGCCACCAGCGTGCAGCCCGCTACCTCAGGGGGAACGCCGGGGCTGTCGGGGCTGCCGAAGGTCAACGCGCCGCTCCCGGCGTTGACGAGCATGCAGTCGTGGTGGCCGTGGTAGCAGCCGGCGAACTTCAGCACAAGCTTTCTCCCTGTGGCGCCCCGGGCGATGCGGACGGCGGTCATGGTGGCCTCCGCCCCGGAGGAGACACAGCGCAGCAGGTCAATGGAGGGAAAGCGCTCCTTCACCGCCTCGGCCAGGATCACCTCGTCCTCGCAGGGCGTCCCCAGCGATGTGGACCGTTCCGCCGCCGCCTGTACGGCCTCCACCACTTTCGGGTGGGCGTGTCCCAGAATCAGCGGTCCCCAGCTGCAGACATAGTCGGTATAGCGCTTCCCGTCCACATCCTCCAGTGAGGGCCCTTCCCCCCTGGCGAAAAAGAGCGGTTCCCCGCCGACGCCCTTCCAGGCCCGCACGGGGCTGTTCACGCCACCTACAAGGTTCTCTTCCGCCCGGTGGAACAGTTGTGTGCTTTTCATCGGTAGTTCCTCCTTTTTCATCACAGGCCGGCCACGGCGAAAGCTGCGGCCATCAGGTAAAGCACCGCCGTTGCCCCAAGGAGCGATGGCACTCACAGTGCTCCCGGTGCTTTATTCAAAGGCTCTGAGCGCGGCTTCGTGGAGATGCTTCAGCATCAGGTGCGGGACCTCCTCCAGCTCGCCCAGGCCCTTGACGATCGCCGTGGTCCGGTATCCAGCAGCGTTGAGTGTATTGAGCCAGGATTGGGGATTCTCACGGCATGCCATGTCGTTCATGGCGTGGTCGCCGGCGACAACCATGAAGGGAACCAGCGTAACCAGCTCCGCCCCGATGTGGTGCAACCGTTCTTTGACCTCCGCCATCCCGGGAAACCCCTTGACGGTTCCTACCACAAAGCGCCGGGTGTGGCTTTCAAGCACAAGCTGGAGCTGTCTGTAGGCGCCGTTGCCGCCGTGGTGCGTCCCGTGACCCATAAGTACGACAGCGCCGCCATCATCGGTGTATTCTCCGTAGGCCCGCTTGAGGATTCCGGCCATTTCACTGTAGTCGTCGTTATGGAGAAGAAGCGGGGCACCGAGTGCCAGCCTGGAAAAGCCCGGCACCCCCGGGGTATTGCCGAAGGCTTCCACGCCAGCGGCAAGGTCGTGGAATTCCGCGCCTGCCGTGATGTGGGTGGGCTGGACGGCGACATTGGTGAACTGTTCGCCCTTCATCTTGGCCAGCGCCGTCATGGGGCTGTCGATATGGAGGCCCTGCTTTTGGGCGATCTTGTTGCGGATGATTCCGGAGGAGTAGGCGAGACGGACCTCGACATCAGGATAGGCGCTCCTGGCGGCTTCCACCAGATTGTCGATGGCCACCTGCGCCTGCGGCACCGAGGTGCCGTAGGCCACAATGAGAATCCCCTTCTTCTGTTGTTTTCCCTGGTGGTGGGCATGTACAGTGGCCGCCCCTCCAACGAAACAGGACACTACGGCAATGGCAACTGCAATCAACATTCTTCTCACCAAACCCAGACTCTTGCGTATCGTCACGCTGTTACCATGTTCAGAGAGATCCGCAGGATCGGGCGGAACAGGGCTACGAAAAAAGGACAGGAGTGCATCTCTACGTATGCCCCTCCTGTCCTTATCTCTTCTGTGTACAGGCGTCTCCGGGGCCCTCGCGAGGTGCCCTGAACGGAGCGTGCCGTCTCTTCGGTCCGCCGTCTTCCTCGGCCGCACCTTCCTGGAATGTTGCTCCAGTGGTATCCCGTGCCTCGTCGGGCTCACCGTGGCGGGTTCGTGCCGGATGTGCACCGGCTTTTCCTTTCCTCTCGCTACGGCTTGTATCATTGTATCGAACCGCACAGTAGCACCGACCATACCTATTGTCAACGTCGCCGGCCGGGTCCGCTGCACCACCAGACGCGGCGGCGACCAGGCAGTTGGGGCGTTACAGTGAAGCGGCTCGCCGGCAGCATATGTTCCCGCTGCGTTGCCGGGTATATTTGAATGATGTGCTCTGTAGTGCTATCATAAGTATATAACAGAAGGATATCCAGTGGCCATTATGCTATTTCGTTTAATTCAAAAATAAAACAGGTTACGGGCACTGTCGTTGGAATACAGAGAGCGAGCGTCAGGAAGCAGGAAAGGGGGATTCCATGAGACGCATACTGGTGATGCTGATCGTGACGTTTGCAGTGGTCGGATTGGCCGTGACCCGGATCGGTCCGGCGGCGGCGATGACGTGGGAAAAACCGGAGACCAGCAAACCGGGTATTCTCGTGGCGGCACGTCAGGGTGAGACCGTACCGGTACGGCTCCTGAAGCCCGATGCCGCAGCAGGTATCGTCAATCAGGGCGAGGTCGGAATCTTCCGGCATGCCGGAAGGAAGACCGACACAGCGGTAGTGATTCTCTGTCCCGGGCACAGGGACTATGTGAAAAATGCCCGGCATATCCTGGGACAGGATGAGAACTGGAAGCGAGTCGATCCGGAAGGCATCCTCAGCGAGGTCAACAGAGGCGAGGTCGTTCCGGTCCGCCTGCTGGACCGCAGTTCCGCAGTGGGGCTGCTGCAGAAAAGCGACGTGGGCATCCTCACCTCGGCGCGCAAAGACGCCGGCATCCTGGGGCAGCCGGTAGCGATCCTCTGCCCCGGCCACAGCGACTACGTCAAGGAAAGCGTGGGGATTCTCAGCGGCCGGCCGAGCTGGACCAGAGTAGAGTAAGAGAACCCAGATAGCGGGCCGGTGGCGTTTCCCCGTACTTTGCGGGAGCTTCCGATGCCTCCGCTTCGGAAAAGTCGAGTGTTCGCCCTGGCGATGAGCCGTTAAAGACAGACAGCAGCCTCCTCGCATGAAGAGCCTGCGGGAGAAGACCTTTTCCCGCAGGCTCAGCGTATGCGCACAGTCACTGGGAAAGGGGCCGGACTGTATCCGGCCCACTACACATATCTGTACCTTCGCTCTCCACATCCATTGTCCTCTGTGGTGTGGGATGCCCGGTACCGTCCGATGAGCGGGCCGTTTTCTCCTTCGGGGTGAGGACTACTCCTGTTCTACGGCAGCGGCGAACTGTTCGAGAGGGACATCGTCTGCCAGGGAAACCAGCTCCTCCTCACTGTCTACGGTGTCCGTTTCAACGACGACGATGGAATCTTCCCTGGGAGAGATGACAAGGTAGCTGTCTCTGTCGCCTTTTTGCAGCTCAAGATAGGCGGAATATCCTTCGATCTCCAGCGTTTTGGCCGTTTTTTCCTCGGTTTCCATGCTAAACTGCTGCATGCTTTTGAATTGCTGGATCGGTGGAGCATCGGAGCCGTAGATAAGCGAAAGGGAGAGGCTCCCGTCTTCGGCATTCGCGTACCCCTGTTTCAGAAAGGACCAGGATCTTCCGCCCTGTTCCACGTTTGCGCCTTCCTGGCTGTCTGTGATCTCCATCCCGCCGACCTCTTCCGGAAGGATGGGCTTCCAGTCGTTGTAATCGGCTGCGATTGCTGCGCAGGCCACCAGGCAAAGACTGCAGGCCAAACCAAGAATTACCAGATGTTTCAACCGCATTGTGCACCTCCAAAAAACGAACCGGAGACCTTGTTTGTCCCCACCTGTTGCGTGTTCTCCACGGTGTTCTCCGTCGATGGTTCCTGTTCTCCGCTTGCAAGGGGGCCCCTTTCATTGCGGGAGGTTTGCGGCGGTGCGTCATGCGTTCAGCAGTAAGGGTATTGGAAAAAGGGGAGTCCGCAGTTACTGTCCGTCACCTTACCCTCCTTCCTGCAGTGCCTTCCGGTTGTCCTGTTCCGAGCCGAGGTGGAACTTGCCCACCGACAGCTGGAGGCGTTCGGCCAGCTGGGAGAGCTTCTCCGCAGAGCTTGCCACCTCTTCCATGGAGGCGTACTGCTCCTCCGTGTAGGAGGCCGCCTCGTCGGCGCCCGAAGAGGCCTGTTCGGCGATGTTCTGCAGCTCCTGGGCCGCGCTGGTGGCCTCTTCGCTGCCTGCCGACATCTCCTCCATGGTGGAAGAGATCTCCTGCACCCGGGCGGTGACGTTTTCGATATGCTCGGCGATGGTGCCGAAGGTGCCCTCCACCTCGTTCATCTTCTGCATGCCTTCATCCACGGCGGTGGTGTTGTCGTTCATGGTGCCCACCGCCTTGTCCGCCTCACCGCGGATGGTCTCTATCAGGCCGGAGATCTCTTCGGCGGCGTTGGAAGATTCCTCGGCCAGCTTGCGCACCTCCTCGGCGACCACGGCGAAACCCTGTCCGTGTTCGCCTGCCCTGGCGGCCTCGATGGCTGCGTTCAGGGCCAGGAGGTTGGTCTGGTCGGCGATATTGGTGATCATCGCAACGATCTTGGAGATTTCCTCGGTCTTGCTGTCCAGCCCCTGGATAACCGAGCTTGTCTCGTCGCTCTTTTCCTTGATGGTACCGATCTGGCTGGAGGTTTCGCTGATCAGCTCGCTGCCCTGCCGGGAGGCCTCGCTGGCGTC
Source organism: Synergistales bacterium (assembly GCA_021736445.1). Lineage (NCBI taxonomy): Bacteria > Thermotogati > Synergistota > Synergistia > Synergistales > Synergistales bacterium. The sequence goes on from JAIPGA010000082.1 coordinate 8,874, forward strand.
CATGGCCAGCTGGTTGACCTCCTGGATGTTCTGCGACGCCGACTGCACGCCCCCGCTCACATCCGCGATGGTGGCAGAGACCTGGCTCACGTGCTCCTTCTGGTCCTTGGCCCCCTTGGACATCTGCTGCACCGACCTGGTGACATGTTCGGTGGCCGTGGTGGTCTCTTCCGAGCTGGCGCTGAGCTCCTGGGCGGAGGAGGCCACCTGGTTGGCCGCGTCGGTCACTTCGTTGGCTAGTGACCGCATCCCTGTGACGGAGGTGCCCAGCGAGTTGAGCAGTGCTCCCATTTCGTCCCTGGCTCTGCTTGACGGCGTGCTGCTCAGGTCGCCCTTTGCCACGCGGTCGGCCACGCCCAGGGCTGTTGCGATGGGGCCGGTGATGCTCCGCACCACGTAGATGCCGAGCCCCAGCACGACGGCGATGCCTATTCCGAGGAGCACGAGAATCTGGAGCCTGTCGACGTTGTAGATATGCTCCCCTTCTGCGGCGGTTTCGTCGGCCATGGTGATCGTGGCGTTGGTCAGCTTGTCCAGAGGCGAACGGGTCTTTTCAAAGAGCGTCCGGATCTCACCCTCCAGGTTCTGTAGCTCTTCGCCGCCGGTTCCATTCCTGAGCATGGTGATGTACCGGTCGGTTGCCGACTTCCACTTCTTTCGTGCGTCTTCGTGGGCGGCCAGGGCCTTTTCCTGTTCGGTGGTGGAAATATACTCTGCATACTTGCCGACTCTGTCCTGCACCTGACCGAAGTTCTCTTGCAGCGAGGCGAGATAGCCTTCCCACCGGTCGCTGCCGGGTGTCACATTAGCGAGCTCCCGCCTGGCCATTTCGGCCTGGTAGAGATCCCTGTCGGCGTTGAGTACCCTCTGTACAGAGGGCAGGTAGGTTCCATCAATCCGGTCGGCCATGTGGTGCACTTCGCCGATGCCGTTGATCCCGATATAGCCGATGGCACCGGATGCGGCGATTGCCACGGCTACCATGAGGATCAGTTTTGTGCGGATTTTCATATTCGTTACCCTCCTCAGGCGGCTTCCTGTTCCGGGTTATTGCTACTCCCCTGGGATGTCAACGTGGACTGTTACAGCTACAGTGGCCTTGCCATACCCGGGGAAACGCAGCTGGAAAAGGGGCACCCTCCTGTTCCGCTCTTTTCTCAGCGGAAATCACTCATTTCGATAGAAAATAAACACTCCATTCATTCTCTTTGATGGTACAGGCTGCGGTGCTTTCTTTCAAACACGGGTCTGCGCCGGGTGTTGCGGTTGCTTTCCTTGAATGGCTGGTGCAGTCGCGCAAGGGGGTTCATTCCGTTGTGGGTGGTTCGCAGCGGAAAGAGGTGGCATCGTCTGCGGGAGAGGGGGGCAACCCTATCAATGGCTGGGACCAAAAGTGCCGTGGTGCGGAATGCAACGGATACTCAGCGGTGTATCCAGAGCGAAAGCAGGGGATATCCGGCCCCATTATAGACAGGATTTTCCGCCGGATTTCCTTTTCCCGCCGCCTTGCCTGCATTGCTATCAAAACTTTCACTTGAACGGGCTAACAATGTTGCGTGCTACCCTGATGTAATCATCTCCACAGCAGGTGGGTCGAAAATTGTTTGCAAAACTGCAGTCGGCAAGGGTGTGAAATCTTGCCGCAGAGCGGATAAAAAAGCTTTTGCCTTTCTTCGTAGATGAAAAGATGCATCAAGAGCACTTACATCTGGACTCTATTGTCCGCCAAGGTTCCTTGTGGTACATTCCTTACGGAATGTAGAGGAGTCTCCGACCCCTTCCGCCTACGGGGCCACCTAGGGCGGGAAGGGCGCCAGGTACCGCCGGAAACGGCGATGCCCCCCGTGATTGGAAAGGAGAGCTCTTTTTCTTGTTGCCTTTCTTGTGGCATCCTTTTCCTCTCACATGTGTTCCGGGGATTCTTGCTACACTTCCGCATACCTCCTTCATCCGGTATGAAGGAAAATTTGTGTAGGGGAGTGAGCAGTGTGAAGCGGATGCAGAAAAAATTCCTGATTCTTGTTTCCGTCGTTGCAGTTGTGGCATTTGTGGCGACCATGGCCGTGGCGGCCGGCAGCTACCTGCAGATGGCCACCACCACCAGCACCGACAACACCGGCCTTCTGGACGTACTGGCGCCCATGTTCGAGGAGGACACCGGTATCGAGCTGCGCTGGGTGGCCGTCGGTACCGGCAGGGCCCTGGAGCTCGGCAAAAATTGTGACGTGGACGTCCTGATGGTCCACGCACCCGATGCCG
>JAIPGA010000083.1 GCA_021736445.1 Synergistales bacterium
TCCGGGACGAACCCCTCGTCGGCCTCCAGGGGCAGATGGACGGCCACCATCTCCCGCACCATCTCGGCGATGGCCGGCGAGGCGGTGAGCCCCGGGCTCTCGATGCCGATGAGGTTGATCAGCCCCGGACAATCCGGAGACTCCTCGATGACGAAGTCCCTGTTGCCGCCTACCTCCGGCGGGGTCTGCTTGGGACGGACCCCGGCGAAACTCCGGATGAAGTCCCGCATGGAGAGCCCCGGCAGCAGCTCGCGGCCGTGCTCCCGCAGCGAGGCCATCACCTGCCGGGTGGTGGCGCAGTCCTCGCGCTCCCCGACATACTCCGAGCTGGGGCCGATGAGGATGTTGCCCTCCACCGTGGGCGTCAGGTGGATGCCCAGGCCCGGGCTGTCCACCCGGGGGGCGGGGTAGATCAGCGTGGCCACGCTGCCCGCGAGCCGCCGGTCCAGCACGTAGTACTCCCCCCGGCAGGGATAGTGCCGGTAGCCGTCGATGCCGGCCATGGCGGCCACCCGGTCGGCGCCGAGGCCCGCCGCGTTGATGACCACCGGGGCGGAGACGTCACCCGAGGTAGTCTGCAGCGTGAAGCCCCCGGGGCCCCGGTGGATCCCGGTCACCTCGCTCTCCAGGCGGAAGGCCGCGCCGCCCCGCAGGGCGTTCTCGGCCAGGGCGATGGTCAGACTGTAGGGGCAGACGATCCCGCTGGAGGGGGAGTGGAGCGCCGCCACCCCTTCCACGCCGGGCTGGATCCGCCGCATGGCCCCGGGGCCGATCAGCTCCAGCCCCGGCACGCCGTTGGCCTCGCCCTGCTCCCTGATCCGGTGGAGTTCCGGTATCTCCGCTGTACAGCCTGCGACGGTGAGCTTGCCGATCCGCTGCATGGGCACCCGCAGCTCCCGGCAGAGCGGCGCCATCAGCTCGTTGCCCCGCACGTCGAGACGGGCCCGCAGCGTCCCGGGGCGGTAGTTGATGCCCGAATGCACCACGCCGCTGTTCCGGCAGCTGGTGCCCCAGCCTACGTCGGCCTCCTTCTCCACCACGCAGACCGAGAGCCTGTAACGGGCGAGCTCCCTGGCGACGGCGCAGCCCACCACACCTGCGCCGACAATGGCCACATCGGCCTCTGACGTCACGATCCCGACCACTCCCTCCTGCTACAGAAAAACGGCCCTCGTGCTGCAGGGCCGCTTGAACATCGCTCTTGTGTTGTCCGCAGCGTCTGGGCTGCAGATCCCCCGTGGCGTTACGAGACGTTGAAGGGGATCACGGCCTCCGGTGTGATCACGCGGAAGGTGAAGGATTCCGTGAGGAACAGCTGGACATCCTTCTCCGTGGCCGCCACGTAGCCCACCGAGAGGTCCTGCCCGATGGTGAGCTCCAGATCGTCGCCGCGGGTGGAGACCAGGTAGCTCTCGTTGAAATGGGGCAGATAGATGATGTCCCCGCCGTCGGTGATGCTGTCGATGCGCTTGGTCATGGGATAGCCGGTCTCCACGGAGTAGATGGTGTTCCAGAGATCCTTGCCGGCCACCAGGGCGTAGGGCCCCTCCACGCCGTCGTCGCGCATGGTGTTCACCGCTTCGGCGAGCGCGCGGAGGATGCCTGAATTCCTGGCCGTATCCATGTCGATGGAGCGGCTGCTGCCCACCTGCTTCATGCCCACGATACAGCCCTCGTCCAGGCCGTGGTAGACGGCCTCCTCCTCGAAGCGGGCCATGCTGCGGGCGGCCTCGTCGAGGTTGCCGAAATCGATGTCTTTGGCGCCGCGCACGGCGTTGTCCAGCTCCCAGCGGTCCAGCGTGAAGGTGCACCGTGTCTCCACCAGGGGCATGATCTCGTGGACGCCGAAGCCCACGTCGTCCTTCTTCCGGTCTTCGTCCACGCGGATCCGGCCGATGGGACGGGCCGCGTACTCCCAGCCGTGGGGGCCGGAGACATCTACAAAGCGCCGCGCCGAAAGGTGGCCCTTCAGCACGCTCCGCGCCTGGTCGTCGATCTCCTCCCACGCCTCGTCGGGAATGGGGGAGAGTGCTCGCTTGAGAATATCCATGCTATACGCTCCTTTCCGTGTTCAGCTTCGTCGTTCCTCCGCCCGGCCAGAGGGAAGATCCCCGGGGCCGGGGGGCGTCCGCAGGGTCGTCTACTTCAGACTCCCCAGGCCGAGTCCCGAGCCGTCGGTCCCCGGGGAACCGCCCTCGCCGTTTCCGCCGCCTGCCTCCTCGACCTCGGTGATCGGTGCCTCGGTGAAGAGGTAGGTCCGGAGATTCTCCTCCCAGGCGGGTACGTTCCTGCGCAGCCATTCCAGCACCATGCAGGCGTGTTCGATCTCCTCGTCGCGGTTGTGGGCGAGGATATCGCCGATGGTGTCGTCGCCGGTGGTGGCCACCCGCTGGTGGTACCAGTCCACGGCCTCCACTTCCTCCTTGAGGCTGTTCAACGCACGATGGATATCCCTGTCTTTCGCCTGGAGTTCCTCTGTCGGTTCATGATACATGGGAGCATGTCAACCCCTTTCGCAAGAATTACAGTTCCAATTATACACCTTTCGGCCGGGGCGCCGCCAACAGGCTGCGCCCCTCCTCTGTGGATGCTATCATACTTTGGCGGGGATCGGTAAGGTCTCTGCCCTATCGGGACGTCATCCCCGGCATGCCCAGACCTCACTGCAGACCAAACCGGCGGAGTCCTTCACGGACCCTGTCCAGCTCCTCTCCGGTGAGTTCCGCCGACGCCCGGCGCACCGCGAAGGGCTCCGGAGGCTCCTGACGCCGCCGAAGACCGGGCCAGGCATCCTCCAGCTTCTCCGCCACAGCGGAAAGCACTCCAGCCGGGTCGCGGCAGAGTTCTTCGTAGCGCAGCTCCAGCTTCCGCTCCGCCGGCAGACGGGCAAGCTCGTTGTGCAGATAGCGGTCGATATAGAAAAGCTGTCCCGCCACCTGGATGCCATAGTGCTCCCGGCAGAGCCGGTCGGCCTCCCTGGGCCGCAGCGAGGCCCACTCCTCCACGCTTCCCTTGATGCCCCTGCGGAGCTTGACCAGCGACGCGGCATTCTCGAGAGGATCCCTGGTGATCCGGACGAAGATGCTCCGCGGGAAGAGATCGGCCATCTCCCGGGTGAACCAGAGGGCGTGGAAGGATTTGAAGACCAGCGGCTTCCCGAAGGCTGCGGCCATGGCGGTGATCCTGCGGACCAGCAGCTCCCAGTCGATCCCGCTGCGGTCCACAGGCTCCCCCAGATCGCGGTTGCCCAGCAGCTCCGACCAGAAGTATCCGAACTCGTGGGGCTCCTCGATGCCTCCGGTGCGGCCGTAGCAGGAACGGAAATCCGTCCGGGGCCGGTCGGAGAGGAGCTTTCTGGACAGCGAGACGCCCACTGTCGGCACCTTCCAGAAGGCGGCGATCAGATTGTTGATGTAGCCCACATCGAGACAGGAGGAGACCAGCTGCGACAGAAGCGTCGTCCCCGACCGGGGCGCACCGACAAGGAAGACAGGCACTGGTTCCTCTCCACAGCCGTCAAGGGTCTTCTCCAGCGTCGCTTCCAGCTCTTCCAGACTGATGTTGAGATTCTCCAGAAGGTTCTCTTCGAAGGCGTCCTTCTCCTTCCAGATCAGCGGCTCCTCCTGCGTCGGATCTGTCCCCATGGCTAGGTTCCTCCCCCTTCCGTGTCCTCCCGGTCCTGGAAGGCTCTCCGGAGCGCGGCGAAGTCAGGCCGCTCGCCGGAGAAGGTCTGCTCGTCCATACCCTCTCGCTGAATCACCTTGCCCAGGGTCTTCCAGAGGATCTCCAGGTCCAGCGAAAAGCTCCAGCTGTCCACATACTCCAGATCCTTCCGGAACCGTTCCTCCCAGGAGAGGAGATAGCGTCCCTCGATCTGGGCGAGGCCGGTGATCCCCGGAGGCAGTCTGTGCCGTTCCATCAGGCGCGGCGGATAGTGGGGCAGATAGACCATCAGCAGCGGCCGGGGACCGACGATACTCATCTCCCCTTTGAGGACGTTGAACAGCTGCGGCAGCTCGTCGAGACTGCTCTTTCTGAGAAAACGGCCCAGAGGAGTCAGTCTTTCTGCATTAGGCAGCAGATTTCCATCCTGGTCACGTTCATTTGTCATGGTCCGGAATTTGAGAAGATAGAAAGGAACGCCGCCCCGGCCGGGACGCTGCTGTCGGAAGAGCACGGGCCGTCCCATGGAAACCAGAACCAGAAGCGCCACCGCCGCGATGACAGGGGAGAGCAGCAGTGTCGCCGTTCCGGCAATCGTAAGATCGAAGAGACGTTTCCGCAGTGGGTAGGAGGTCTTCATCAATTGTCGCCCCTCATCAGGCTCTGTAGGCCGGGAAGAACCCCTCGCGACGGGGCTCGGCCAGCCCCCGGGACCGTTTCCAGGCGCAGCGCTGTTCCAGCAGGTCGTCGTACCGCCTGGGATCGACGATCCACTTCCAGATCTTGAAATCGTGCCGCTCCCCGGAAAAACCGGCCTTGAAGAAAAACAGGGAGTCTTCCCTGTTCCCGACACCTCCACCGAGATGGAAGCGGGACGCCCCCTTCCCGCAGGACCAGCGGCGGACGGTGTCGAAGACCAGTTTCATCGGCGCGGCCGAGAGGAAGGCCCCCCTGGTCGCGCCGAGGTGATACTGCACCACATCCCCGCAGAGGGTGAATATCCCCGCCGCGGCGAGCTCATCCCGGTAGGTGCAGACAAAGAGCTTCGCCGTGAAGTCGCGGATCCGGAGGAAGTCCTCGAAATACCCCCGGGGAAAGAAATAGGATTCCCCGGCCTGGACACGCTCCATATTCTCGTAATAGGCCTCCACAAAAGCCGCGAGCCAGTCGCCCCTGGTATCGCAGAGACAGCAAAACCCATCCCGCTTCAGCTTGTTGATCCCCCGCTTGTGGTTCTTCCGGTGCTGCCTCCACTGTTCGTCCAGCGACATCGAGAGATCCACGGACACCGTCTCCGAAAGAGGCACAACTTCCCCCCGGGAGAGCAGCTCATCCTGTCGGGGAAGCAGGGGGTGCAGCCGCGAGAAGACCGACAGGATCCCCCGGCTGTCGCAGTAGGATGCCAGTTCGTCCATGAAGGGAGCCAGGAGAGGACGGGCGTTCTCGCCCGAAACGAGAGGCCCGGGATAGCCGTAGACCGATGTGGCGTCCCGCAGCCCTTCGCCGCGGAGTCCTTCCACCGTACCGTCGAGGGAGCGGATCAGCAGCGGCAGCGCCACGAAGGCCTCGCCCCCGGAGAGAACAAAGAGCAGCGGCTCGCCCTCTCCGTTCTGTCGGGCGAGCTCGTGGTATGAGGCCAGATGATAGAAATCGTACCGCCCGGCACGTCGGATTGTCTGGTTCCACCTTGCAGGCTCCTGTAGCGACAAGAGATGTAGTTTGGTCACATGATCACTCCAAGCTGACGTTGCGGTATGCAACCCACATATCAGACCATTACCCTTTGCAGTGTTTCCATCAACCCTGCATCGTCTTCTTCGTTGAGCAGATCCGCGATCGCAGCCCCCACAGATTCGACGGCAACCCCCTCATTCCTGGACAGGAAGATCTTCTCGTGGGCCGTGCGGTCCACGCAGTCCGGGTCGTAGAAGAGCTCCTCGAAGAGCTTCTCGCCGGGGCGCTTGCCGGTGAAGGCGATCTGGATGTCTTTGCCCGGGGTGTAGCCGTGGAGGCGGATGAGCATCTCCGCCAGCTCGACGATCCGCACCGGTTCGCCCATGTCGAGGACGAAGAGCTCGCCGCCCCTGCCCAGCGCCGCCGACTGGAGCACCAGGCTCACCGCCTCGGGGATGAGCATGAAGTAGCGCCGCATCTCCGGGTGGGTCACCGTCACCGGGCCGCCCGAAGCGATCTGCTCCTCGAACTTGGGGACCACGCTCCCCCGGCTGCCCAGGACGTTGCCGAAGCGCACCGCCGCATAGGCCGTTTCGGGGAACACCCGCTGCTGTTCCTGCAGCACCAGCTCGGCCAGCCGCTTGGTGGCGCCCATGACGTTGGCGGGGTTCACCGCTTTGTCGGTGGAGATCATCACCATCCGGCTGCAGCCCTGTTCGCCGGCGAGACGGGCCACCGTAGCGGTCCCGTGGGCGTTCACGCGGAGCGCCTCCCTGGCGTTGCTCTCCATGAGGGGCACATGCTTGTGCGCCGCGGCGTGGAAGACGATATCCGGCGTGTATTTCGCAAAGACCCGCTCCATGGAGGGCGCGTCGGCCACGTCGGCCACCACGGGGATGACGGGGTGCTCCGTGCAGCCTTCCAGCAGCCTGTAGAGGGAGTGTTCCCCGTGGCCCAGGGCCACCACGTCGCTGGGGGCGTACTCCAGCACCTGTCGGCAGATCTCGCTGCCGATGGACCCCCCCGCGCCGGTCACCAGCACCCGCCGGCCCCGGAGCAGCGCCCCGATGCCGCCCATGTCGAGCTCCACCGGCTCCCTGCCCAGGAGGTCTTCCAGCCTCACATTGCGGAGCCGGTTCATGGAAACGCCGCGGCCTGCCAGTTCGTGGAGCGAAGGCAGCACCCGCACCTCCACACCCTCCTCGGCGAGCCGGTCCAGCAGCCCCCGCAGCAGACGCCCGGCGGCGCTGGGGATCGCCACCAGGACAACCTCCACGCCGTTCCGGTCGATGAGGCCGGGAAGCTCCGCAACCATTCCCAGGACAGTCAGTCCGGCGATCTGCATCCCCCGCTTGGCCGGATCGTCGTCAACAAAACCCGCCAGCTCCAGGTCGCCGTCGTTGCGCTGCACGTCCCGGGCCAGAAGCGTCCCCGCCTCGCCGGCGCCCACCACTAGAGCACGGCGGCGTTTGGCTCCGGAGGGGGCGACAGGGGCCATCCGGCAGAGCCGCCAGGAGACCCGCAGCGCCGCCAGCAGCATGAGCCCCGAGATAGCCATGATCGCCAGGGAGGTGCGGGGAACGATGAGCCACTCGGGGAGGGCCGTCACCACCCAGAAGAGCAGAAGGCCGGGCAGGTACCACCGGGCGAGCCGGAGGTACTCCTCCACGCTGGCCTGTGGCCAGAGCACCCGGTAGAGCCCGCCGATCCAGAGGGAGGCGGCGATGGAAAGGGAAAACAGCAGCGCCGCCAGGGCGCAGTCCGCCAGATAGCGGGGCTCCAGAAAGAGGGTCAGCCGCAGGGCGTAGCCGATATAGGCGGCGAAGGCCAGCAACAGAAGATCCAGCGCGACCAGGCGTCTCCGGTTCCCCGCCCAGGCAAGCCACTGCCCCGCCAGCCAGAGCTTAGCCCGCCGCACCATGAAGGGCCTCGTGGAGGCTGTCTGTCACATAGTCGATCTCCTCGTCGGACAGATCGGTGTAGAACGGCAGCGCCAGCACCGAGGCGCAGACCGCTTCGAGCCCCGGGAAGTCGCCCTCCGCGAACCCGAACCGCTCGGCGTAGAAGGGCTGGTAGGGGATGGGCGTGAAGTAGGGCTTGCAGGCCACACCCCTGGCCTGGAGGGCCTCCATGACGGCGTCCCGGTCGATCCCTTCATCCAGGCGCACCACGTAGACAAACCAGCTCATCCGGTCGCACCAGTCACCCGGCGCCGGCGGGGTCACCCCGGGGATCGAAGCGAGCCGCCGGCCGTACCGTTCGGCCACTGCGGCGCGCCGGTCCACGATCGCGTCGAGCCGGCCGATCTGCGACCGGCCCAGGGCCGCCGACATCTCGTCGATCCGGTAGTTGTAGCCCAGCCGCACATGAGCGAGCCAGGCGCCGCTGTCGTCCCGCCCCTGGTTGATCAGCGACCGGACCGTCGCCGCGATGTCGTCGCGGTCGGTGACGATCATGCCGCCCTCGCCGGTGGTGATCTGCTTGTTGGGGTAGAAGGCGAAGGCGCCGGCGTCGCCGAAGGCCCCGCACATCCGCCCGAACGCCCTGGTGCCCAGGGCCTCGCAGCTGTCCTCCACAAAGAACAGCCCGTACTCCGTGGCGATCCGCTCGTACTCGGCCAGCGGCGCGGGCATGCCGAAGACATCCACCAGCAGCATCCCCCTGAGGCGTTCCGGGGCCAGGGGGGCATCCTCGCCGGGGAGGGTGACGGCCCCCTGGCGCACGCCCTCGATGGTCTGCCGGAGCGTTTCCGGCGAGGGCACCAGCGTTTCGGGATCGATATCCCCAAAGAGCGGCGCCGCCCCCGTCATGAGGATCACATTGCTGCTGGAGATAAAGCTGAAGGGCGTGGTGAGCACCACATCGCCCGGCCCGACACCCAGTGCCTCCAGGGTCACGTGCAGCGCCGCCGTGCCGCTGGAGCAGGCCACGGCGTGCCGCACCCCCACCGTTTCGGCGACGGCCTGCTCGAAGGCGGCGATCTCCGGGCCCAGGGCCACACGGCCCGACCGGAGCACCGCCAGCACGGCCTGGATGTCGCCGTCGCTGATCTGTCCGCTGGAAAGGGGGATCTCACGCACCCGCACCACCTCGTTTCACAAAGAATGGTCCACGAAGACGCAGCGGGCGACCCCAACCGGCCACCCGCTGCGCTCCTGCCGTCTATCCCGGACGCGCCCAGGCCGGCTAGAGGATCAGGTTGCTGCCGCCCTGTTGCCCGCCGCCGCGGCGCTCCAGTTCGTTGAGCATGTCCGGCGAGGCCACGTCGATACGGGGCTGCTGCTGGGACTGCTGGGCCTCCTTGAGCTGCTGCTCGTACTCGGCCATGTTCCGTTTCAGGCCCTCCACATCGCCCTTGATCCACTGGAGGATGCTCTCGGCAACGGCCTCCACGGTCTCCTCGTCGGGAAGCTCGCTGACGAGCTCCAGCTCCTTGAGCATATTGTGTTCCTCCCGGATGGAGTCCTTGATCTCCTCGTCGGTGATCAGGCCCTTGTTGTAGAGAACCCTGGAGATGATATTGAGCCGGGTCTTCAGGTTCTCGTCGGCCATGGCCAGGCCTTCCATCCTGCTGAGGAGCATCTGGATCAGTTCGTCGAGATTTACCTGTCTCTGCGACGCCATACGCTTCGCCTCCTTTCGCTGATTCCGAAATCAGCGGCCATTGTACCACACCTCACCGGGAGGCAAAGACCGCCGCTTCGGCACGCTACGGCTTGTCCCGGTACGCATCGACGGCGATCTCCCCGTCGATGAGCTGCTGTTCGATTCCACGGAGCCGCTCCTGCAGGTCCTCGGGGACATTCCGCTTCATCTCCGGCGTCCAGGAGAGCCCCACACCGCCCTCCCTGAACCCCAGGCTGTAGGTGTGACCCGCTTTGTAGCTGCCGTCGAGCCTGGCCTTGATCAGGTCGTAGACGGCCACGTCGCAGCGTTTCACCATGCTGCCCAGCACATGATCCGGGGCCAGCCACTCCTGGGGAGCGTCCACGCCGATAGCCCGGAAGCCCCCCTCCCTGGCCGCCCGGATCACACCCTCGCCGCTCCCGCCGGCGATCTGGAAGATCACGTCGGCGCCCCGGCTGTGCAGGGAGAGGGCCGTCTCCCTGCCCCCGGCGGGATCGGCCCAGCTGTCCACAAAAGCGACAAGGATCTCGATGTCGGAATCCACGTACCCGGCGCCCTGCCTGTAGCCCGCCAGGAAGTTTCGGATCACCGGGACATCCTCGCCGCAGACGGCGCCGATCGTGCCGGTCCTGGTCATCAATCCCGCCAGGGCGCCGGCGAGGAAGGCGCCCTCGTTCTCCTTGAAGTCCACATAGCTGGCGTGGGCCACATCGCCGGACATGTCGATCCGGACGAAATCGGTCTCCGGGAACCGCGGAACAACCTCTTCGAAGGCCTCCTCCAGCTCGAAGCCCACCACAAAGACCAGGTCGGCGTTCCGGGCCGCCCTCCGGAGGGAGGGCAGATAGGCACCGGGGTCACCCCGGCACTCCAGCACCCTCCCCCGCACCTCCAGCTCCCGTTGGGCCTTCTCCAGCCCGGCGTTGGAGCTGTCGTAGAAGGATTTGTCCCCCAGGGTATCGCCGATGACCAGGGCCACCTCCAGCGGCGCGGCGCAGGCCGCAGCAGCAGCACTGAGCAGCGACAGCGCGGCAAGCATCGCAATCCATCTCTTCACGGCTGCAGTCACCTCTTCTCTGTACATTCCACAGGACACGCTGCATAGTATAATACCGGAACGCCGAATTGCCTACGCCGACCCATCGGAAGCCGGAGCGTGCGCTCCCCTGCATAGTATAATGGCGGCGGATATCCAAAAGAGCAGCGACGGGAGTGATGGCATGCCGGGACGCCACGGCAGGAGAGGTCACGACAGAGCGCCGGGGGAACGCCGATGGTACATCCAGACCCTCAAGGAGGCGGGGTACCGGGTCACCAGCCAGCGCCGGACCATTATCGACGTCCTGCTGGCCCACAGAGGCGAGCATCTCAACGCACGGGAGCTGATGGACCATATCGCCGGGGAGGACCCCGGCGTGGGCTTCGCTACGGTCTACCGGACGCTGGAGATCCTGGTGGAGACAAATCTGCTGCACCAGATCAACCTGGAGGAGGGGTTCGCCCGCTACGAGGTGCCCGACGACCGCATGCACATCCACCTCTTCTGCTGCCGCTGCGGCAGGGTGATCCACCTCCCCGAGGACGGCGACAAGGAGCAGACCCTCGCCGCCTGGGCGGAGGGCACGGGATTCTCGCTGCTGCCGCAGACCCTGGAGCTCCAGGGGCTCTGCGAGGACTGCCGGAGGGAGGCGGCCGCCCCCGGCAGGCCGAGACGACGTGGCCGGTGCGGCAACCGGATCGTCGAGAATGGGCCCTGGTGCCCACAAGTCCGGGGCCAAGGGGGCTT
>JAIPGA010000084.1 GCA_021736445.1 Synergistales bacterium
AGCCGATCATCGCATTCATCGCCGGCGGCACCGAATACGCGGCCTCCGAGGCCAACCCCCTGGGCGCTCTGGTCTCCCGGGATCTGGCCTCCCGGATCGCGGCGGTGCGCCAACCGGCGGAAAATCTCCCCAGTGGGGTCCAGAAGACCTCCAACGACAACCGCGCCAGATGGGAGCGCCTCATCGTCGCGGGCAGGGGGCCGGACAGCGGCAGAGACAGCGCCGGGAGCATCGACGATGTCCGCGTGGCGCCGCTGGTGGAGAGCACCTGGAGCCAGGGCGCCATCGGGGGAAAGGCGGTCTACAACTACTACACGCCTCCCAACAGCGCAGACAGCAGCAGCAACTACGTCTGCGGCTGCGTGGCCACGGCGATGTCCCAGCTGATGCGGTTCCACAAGCATCCCCAGAGCGGCATCGGCTGGAACGAGTTCACCATCTACGTAGAGGAGGAAGCAGAGCTGAAAGCCACACGCGGCGGCGACGGCAGCGGCGGGCCCTACGCCTGGGACGACATGCCCCTCACGCCGGACAGCTCCATCACCGACACCCAGCGCCAGGCCATCGGCGCGCTGACCTCCGACGCCGGCGTCACCGTCTCCATGCACTACGCCGGCGCCGGCTCCGGAACGGACACACTGGCGGCCGCCAATGCGTTCACCGACATCTTCGACTACGCAAACGCCGTCAAGGGATACAACAGCGGGGCCAACATTCAGTCGTCGGTGCGGAACACCATGGTGAATCCCAATCTCGACGCCGGCTATCCGGTGCTCTTCGGGATCACCGGCGATCCCGGCGGCCACGCCATCGTCGGCGACGGCTACGGCTACGACGGCGGCACCCTCTACCACCATCTCAACATGGGGTGGTCGGGGCAGGACGATGCCTGGTACAACCTGCCCACCATCGATACGGGGCTGGGAACCTTCATTTCCGTGTACAAAACGGTCTACAACGTCTTCGTCGACAAGACGGGCGAGGCCATCAGCGGCAGGGTCACCGACAGCGACGGCAACCCGATCGCCGGGGCGACGGTGGCCCTCACAGGCGCCGTCGACGCCACGGACACCACCGACGAACAGGGGATCTACGCCTTCGCCGGCGTCCCGTCCAGGTCCGATTTCACCGTGACGGTCTCCAGGGAGGGGATCCATTTCGCCCAGCCCAGCCAGCCGGTCGCCACAGGCAGGTCGCTCAACTTCGGCACGGTGGGCAACCTCTGGCAGGTGGATTTTGCGGAACAGACCTTCACCGTCACCGCCACCGCCGGTGAGGGCGGCAGCATCGATCCCTCCGGGGATGTGGCCGCCGTCTACAGCGAGGATGTCTCCTTCGACATCGCCGCCGACACCGGCTACGAGATCGACGTGATCTCCGTGGACAACACACCGCTCTCCGGCGTCGCCGGGAAGACCTCCCACACCTACACCTTCCACAACGTGAGTGAGGACCACAACATCGAGGCAAGCTTTACAAAGAAGGCATTCACCATCACGGCAACCGCCGGCGAGGGCGGGAGCATCGATCCCTCCGGGGATGTGGCCGCCGTCTACAGCGAGGATGTCTCCTTCGACATCACCGCCGACACCGGCTGGGAGATCGATGCCGTCTCCGCGGACAGCGCACCGATCTCCGGCGTCGCCGGAAAGACCTCCCACACCCACATCTTCAACAGCGTGTGCGGCGACCACACCATCGCGGCGGCCTTCCGGGCCCTGCCCACGCCAACGCCGACACCTCAGCCCACAGCCACCCCGACACCTGTGCCCACTGCAACACCGGTCCCCACGGCGACCCCGACACCCACGGAGGAGCCGACTCCCACGCCGGGGCCTGTTCCCCAGCCGGAGGATATCGACAGCGACGACGTGGCGCCCGATGACGGGACCGTCAGCGTGGATGTCGCCCCGTTGAGCGGAGACGAACAGCAGGGCATCGGGGATGGGGCCCAGACGCTTCTGGACGACGGCGAGGCCCAGCGTGTGGACGAAATCCGGGCCACCAGGGTGAAGGCCAGGGTGGAAGAGCCCGGCGGCAAGGCGGGGTTCACCATCGGTGACGGTGGAGACAGCATGAGCGCCCGGGCCGAGACAAAGAGGGCGCTGCTGGTCAGAAACGCATCGTCCGGCGAGTGGGACCGCACCACCCCGCCCCACAGCGGCGAGAATCTGGACGTCACGGAAGGCGACGCAGGCCTGAACGTACGCGTCCGGGACGGCGGCACCTACGATCGTGACGGCAACGCCGACGGCAGCGTGGAGACCGACCTGGCCGTGGTGGCCTACACCCCCGCCGAGCCCACACCCTCCGGCGACAGCGGGGGCGGCTGCCGCCTCGGCTTCGCACCGCTCGCCCTGCTGCTGGTCCTGCCGGGACTGTTGGCGATCCGCCGATAGCCCGGGCATCACACCGCGGCAGGCACCGGCACAGAGCGGAAAAACAGCGGGAAGACACAGCAGCGCCGGATGCCTGCAGGTATCCGGCGCTGCTTCATGGGCAGCCGGGAAGAACGCGGGGCTGTGGAGACCGATCCGGGACGCGGATACTGCGTTGACAGAACCTCCCTCTGTACGCACACCACACCCTGTGCTATAACTACGCAAAAGCGGCTCTGTCGGCATAGGTTGCAGCGGAACAACCCAGTCCCGGAACCGCGGTCATGCCGCGGAGACCACCGACTGGAAGAAAGGAGCGTCTGAATGGTCTCGATGGGAAGCGGATTGGAACTGGTACGCAAGGGAAGGAAGGGCGCCGCGCTCTTCACAATGGTTGTGGTGGCGGCGCTCCTGGCCGTCGCACCGCAGGCCGCCATGGCCTGGAGTGACGGGACATCCCCTGGGGGTCCCGCATCAACAGGCGATGAAGAGCTCTACGCTGCGGACAGGATCATCTTCTCCCTGGAAGGCTCCGAGCGTTTCGCCCGGCGGAGCGACAGGGGCACCTCGCCGCAGCGGGACTACACGGCGATGCAGGAGAGCATGGAGACCAGGGGCACCGCCGCACTGGCAGGCGCCGGGCTGCGGTGGCGCAGCCTGGAGGCGCTGCCCTTCACGGGGGCGCTGGTCGCCGAGGGGATCGCCGGCGACCCGGTGGAGGCGAGCCGCCGCCTGGCGGAGAGCCCCTCGGTGGCCTGGGCGGAGCCGGACTACCGGAACACCCTCTACGCACAGCCCGCGAAGGGGGACGAAGACGCCACCTACGACCCCATGTATCCCGATGAGTGGCACCTGCACGGCGAAGCCGAAAACGGCGTGGACGCCGCCACCGTCTGGGAGCGGCTCATCGCCGGCGACGACGTGGTGGTGGCCATCATGGACACCGGCGTGGACTACACCCACATCGATCTGGCCGACAACATGTGGGACGGCATCGCCGTCTCCCCGGATCTCGTCCACCACGGCTACGACTTCGGCGAGGACAACAACGACCCCATGGACCGCTTCGGCCACGGCACCCACTGCGCCGGCATCACCGCGGGGGTCATCAACGGCCACGGCATCATCGGCGCGGCGCCGACGGCAACCATCATCGCCGCCAAGGTGGCCGACAAGCAGTTCAGTCTCAACGACAGCTACGTCCTGGCGGCCTGCAACTGGCTGGCCAAACTGAGGACCCTCCACAATGTCCCCGTCCGGGCCGTCAACATGTCCTTCGGCGGCCCCATCTACTCGGAATCCGACAAGGTGGGGCTGGAGGCGCTGCAGGACGCCGGCATCCTGGCCTTCATCGCCGCCGGGAATGACTACCGCGACAACGACCTCTTCGGCGCCGGCTTCAGCAGCTCCATCCCCATGCCCAACGTGCTCACCGTGGCGGCCACCGCGCAGGACGGCGGCCTCACCGACTTCTCCCAGTGGGGACGGGTCACCGTGGACCTGGGCAGCCCCGGCGCGGATATCCTCTCCACCATTCCCGCGGAGTGCGCCCTGCGCGAGGAGGGCGACATCTCCCGCGACATCGGCGGCACCACCTACTGGTGGTCTCCCTGGGACGGCACCTCCATGGCCACCCCTCTGGCGCTGGGCGTGGCGGCTCTCGGCTGGGCGGCCCACCCCGACGCCGACTGGCGGGAGATGAAATCGCTGCTGCTCACCGCCGGCACCCCCGAGAGCGTTCTGGACGGCTACTGCCGCACCGGCGAGCGGGTCTCCGCGCCCGAAACGGCAAGCAACGACATCCCCGAGGGACCGGTGCTCTACGACGCCCTCAACAGCGGTGTCTGGAGCCTCCCCTGGCTGGAGCCCGGCGAACCGCTGACCATCTTCGGCGACAACCTGGGGGACGCGGCGGGAAGCCTCACCGTCCACTCCGCCGACGACGCCCCACCGGCGCCCTGGCAGACAACCGCATCCTGGAACGAAACCCTGCCGACCACCTCCTGGAGCCCCACGGCGATCACCGCCACCGTCCCACAGATGGACGCGACCTTCGACGCCAGGGCCACCCTGGAGGTAACCACCATCTCCGGCGACAGCGCCTCCCTGCCTGCCCTCGTCGCGGAGGTCGGCGCCAGCCGGGACTCCTCGCTGCACCCCGCTGCGGCGCTGCTCAACGGCTCCACCACCACATTCAGCGGCGACCACTACTGCATCGGCAGCTACGAGGACACCGACAAGACCGTCCTCTACCGCTGGGACGACGACTCCGGCGACGTGGCCCCGGAGGCGGACCTCTCCGACCTTCTGCCGGACAACGGCGATACGGTGGAATTCCAGTACAGCACACTGGCGGGCGACGACGCCTCGGGCCGGATCTACATCATCGGCGGCAGCGCCGGCGGGTACCTCTACGCCTACAACCCCGGCGAACCCGAACTGGAGTGGTGGGACCTGGAGAATGACTACCTGGTGGAGCTGCTCCTGCCCTTCGCCGCCGGCGACGGCGAGGGCACCGTCATGGTCGCCGGCGGGATGGACTACCGGGACCGGGGGATCTGGGACTGCGTCTGCAGCCTGGATGTGGGCAGCGTCCCCGACGAGGGCACCATCACGGCAGAGCTGCTGGACGTCACCTGGGACAAGCCCCGCTATGCCGGGACGGCGGCCGTGGTGGAGGGCAGGTTCGCCCTGGCCGGCGGCATCGGCCCCGTAGGCGACCCAGCCAACAACAATGTCTACTTCCTGGACCGGGAGAGCCTCGAATGGTCCGCCAATCCCCTGCCCTACGGGTACGGCGAGAGCGCAGCCACCAAAACGAGAGACGAAGGCGGCGAACTCATCAACGGCACGCTGGCGGAGCACAACGGCTGCCTCTACTACATCGGCGCCGGCACCTTCGCCGGTTCCAGCCTTCTCTCGCCGCACAAGATGTACTACACCAGCCCCTTTATCTTCTATCTCCCCGCCGAGTACATCGGCGCACAGGAGGGGAAGAGCGCTTCCGGCGGCGTCCCCTGGGGGATCCTCGACAGGCGGTTCGCCTTCCCCGCCAGCCTCAACGGCAAGCCATCCTTCTTCCCCTTCCTCCGGGACAGCAAGGCCGTGATGGCGGCCCACTACGTCAACGACAGCGGGTACAGCATCTTCGAGACGCCGCTCTACGATCAGATCCCCGCAGACCGGCACATGGTCACCGCCACCGCCGGAACGGGCGGTGCCATCGACCCCTCCGGGGAAATCGCCATACCCGACGGCGGGACGATCTCCTTCGACATCACCGCCCACAGCGGCTACGCAATCGATGTCATCTCCGTGGACAACAAACCCCTCGCCGGTGTCGGCGGGAAGACCGCTCACCGCTACACCTTCGAGGATGTGAGCGAGGACCACGGCATCACGGCGGCCTTCCGGGCCCTGCCAACGCCCACGCCGGCTCCGCAGCCCACGGCCACCCCGACGCCTGCGCCGACGGCGACACCGACCCCGGCGCCCACCGCCGCACCGACCCCCACGCCCACACCGGGGCCGATCCCCCAGCCGGAGGAGATCGACAGCGACGACGTGACTCCCGATGAAGGAACCGTCAGCGTGGACGTCGCCCCGTTGAGCGGAGACGAACAGCAGGGCATCGAGGATGGTGCCCAGACGCTGCTGGACGACGGTGAGGCCCAGCGTGTGGACGAAATCCGGGCCACCAGGGTGAAGGCCAGAGTGGAAGAGCCCGGCGGCAAGGCGGGATTCTCCATCGGTGACGGTGGAGACAGCAGGAGCGCCCGGGCCGAGACAAAGAGGGCGCTGCTGGTCAGAAACGCATCGACCGGCGAGTGGGACCGCACCACCCCGCCCCACAGCGGCGAGGATCTGGACGTCACGGAAGGCGACGCGGGCCTGACCGTACGCGTCCGGGACGGCGGCACCTACGACCGTGACGGCGCCACCGACGGCAGCGTGGAGACCGACCTGGCCGTGGTGGCCTACACCCCCGCCGAGCCCACGCCCTCCGGCGACGGCGGCGGAGGCTGCCGCCTCGGCTTCGCACCGGTCGCCCTGCTGCTCCTCCTGCCGGTGCTGATGATACGCAGACGGTAACCCGATACGAACAAGCCGACGCCCGGCGGCTTCGCCCGCCGGGCCATCGCCGACAGAGCCGCAGGCCGCCCCCGTGACTACGGGGACGGCCTTGCGTATCGGACCTCCTGCAATGCAGCCAGCCTTCAATCCAGCAGCCCGCCCTCTCCGCGGACGCCTCGTTCCGTTATACTGTGGGAGAATGATCGACGCGGAGCGGTTAGAGAAAGATGCGGTAGTCGACATTCAGGCTTTGGGCAAGGCGACGGGCAACATCCTTGCCAATAGGACGTTTGCCGTGTTCCATCTCCGAGATATGATGCCTGCTCAGGCCTGCGGATTCCGCCAAATCCCGCTGGGTAAAGCCTTCTTTCAACCGGGCACCACGGAGGCATTCCCCCGGCAACGAACCGCGATCGTGCCCCAGACCTTCGGGAAAGGAAAGCATACGTTCCTCGTCTTCCACCACCGAAAAGCCCTGTTTACGGGCGCTCTGCACAAGCCGGTACTTCGCCGATTCCGGACCGACAAGCGTGATGGTACACTCTCTGTCAGTAGGGGGCCTTCTCGTGCGTCCCAACATAGGTCACCTCCACTTTTACTGTCCCGCAATGTTCACGCCACAGGGCAACGTAGGTGGGCCGGCCCTTTTTCAAATGGCAATGGTGCGCCCCATCGCCAAGCTTCCCATAATGGGGCCAATTCCCGCGTACAGGTCCGGATTGTTCTATCTCGGCCATTAACGTAATGGCCTGGCTCCGAACCCGCTGAGGGACATTCCGTATCTCTTTCGCCACCTTCTTCGTATAGACAACCCGCTACCGTCCCATAACCACAGTGTACCACTCTATGGGACCCAAGCGAAGGGGGGACAACGTGCAAGGCCAGACCGCTGCAGTGTAGGCGGGGATGAGCGATTCCATCTGTGGTGTGTAGAACATTCCATACATAATGAGAACGATCTTGGGAGGGTTTGCCATGGAACGCCACGCGCTGGACGCACCGACACAGCAGTACTACAAGCGCCACGCCGCCAGGCTGGCCGAATGCTACGGCGGCGCGGAGGAGGGGATCGCCGCCTGGTTCGACCGGGCCTTCACCAGGGGACCGTCGGTGCTGGACATCGGCGCCGGGGCGGGGCGGGACCTCCATCTGCTCCGGCAGGCCGGCTGGGACGCCCGGGGCGTGGAGCCCTGCCGGGAGCTCATCGACGAGGCCCTGCGCCGCTATCCCGAACTGGAGGGCCTCCTCTGGGAGGACTGCCTTCCGGAGCTTTCCACCCTTCCCGACTGCGAATACGAGAATCTCCTCTGCGCCGCCGTCCTCACCCACGTACCGGAGGTGCATCTCTTCCCCAGCCTGATCCACCTCCGCCGGATGCTGGTGGACTGGGGCCGGGTGCTCGTCTCCACCCCCACCGACCGCCGGGGCAACCCCAAGGCAGGACGGGACGGCACGGGGCGGTTCTACAACGGTGTCTCCCCCAGGCAGCTCAAGACGCTCTTCGGCAAGGCGGGTTTCCAATGCCTGGAGGAGAAGGTGGAACCCGATTCGCTGGGACGGAAGGACCGCTACTGGTCCACCCAGCTCTACAGCAAGATCGACCGCCAGGGCCACGTGCAGCCGTAGCGAGAAGGCCCGAGACCTTCGCGTTGCCCCGCCGTGCAGGGGCCGGCATGACAGCGACAGTGCAACACCGGCACCCCGCAGGGGAGGCTGAGCTGTTGGCGGGAAACGCCTACACCCACCGCACGGAGGAGGCCTTGAAGAGTACCCAGACCTCCTTTCCGGGCTCCAGCCCCATGCACTGTACGGATCCGCGGGTGAGCCTGGCGGAGAGGGTCAGCGACGAGACGTTCACCGTCACCATGATGCCCTGGGAGATGCGGTCGTAAAACATCCGTTCCACCTCGCCCTTCAGGCAGTTTCTCGTGGAGAGCCGGTTGGGCCGTTCCATGGCGAGCGCCACATTGGAAGGCGACAGCACGGCGGTGTCGGCCTGTTTGCCGTAGCAGAGGGCGTAGACGGTCTGTCCGTCGGCCAGATGGGCGGACACCAGGCCTTCCTCCTCGCAGGCCTCCCAGGGTCCGGAGAAGGTGTTCACGTGGCCTTCCTCGATCACCTCGCCGAGGTTCATGGAGACGGTGCGGTCGCAGATGCTCTGCAGCCAGGGATAGTCGTGGCTCACCAGGATCAGCGTGGTGCCCCACTCCCTGGCGGCGAGCATGACGGCCTTTTTGATGAGCAGCTCGCTTTTCAGGTCCACGCTGGCCGTCGGCTCGTCCAGCATGAGCACCGAGGGCCGGATTGCGAGCCGCGAGGCCAGGGCGATCCGCTGGCTCTCGCCGCCGGAGAGTTCGAACCACTGTCGCTTTTTGAAGGCGTCCGGATCGAGCCCCACCCACTCCAGGGCCTCCTCGACCCTGCCGGCGATCTCTCCGGCAGGGACATCCCGCAGCCGCAGACCATAGGCCACGTTGTCGAAGACAGAGCGCTTCAGGAGAAAGGAGTTCTGCAGAAGCAGGGAGACATCCTTGCGCAGGCTCTCCATCTCCCGCACGTCCCGGCCGCGGAAGGTAATGGCGCCCACGGTCGGTTCCTCCAGGAAGGAGAGCACCCGAAGCAGCGTACTCTTGCCGCTGCCGTTGGGGCCCAGGATCCCCAGGATCTCCCCCTGCCGGATCTCCAGATCGGTTATCTGGAGCACCTTCCGGCCCGAATAGTAGTGTTCGAGCCCTTTGATCCGGTAAATAGGGTTCATCGTGCGGCCTTCCTTCTGAATCCGCTCAGGAAGAGGTTCACCGCAAAGGCCAGGCCGAGCAGCACCATGCCCAGCGCCAGCCCCATGGCGAACTCTCCCTTTCCCGTCTCCAGCGCAATGGCGGTGGTGATGGTCCGGGTGTGCCACTTGATGTTGCCGCCGATCATCATGGAGACGCCCACCTCGGAGATGATCCTCCCGTAGGCGGTGAGCGCCGCCACCAGAACGGCGAAGCGCGCCTCGAAGAGTGTGCCCAGAAGCACCTGCCTTCTGTTGGCCCCCAGGGTCATCAGCGTGATCCGTGCCTGCCTGTCCAGCGCTTCCACCGCAGTGGCCGTCAGGGAGACCACAATGGGAAGGCCAAGGATGAACTGGCCGATGGCGATCCCCTGCAGCGTGAAGAGCACCTCCAGCCCGCCCAGCGGCCCCCTGCTGGAGATGAAGGCATAGACCAGAAGCCCCACCACCACCGTGGGAAGCGCCAGCAGGGTGTCCACCACCGTGCGTACCGCCTGCCTGCCGGGGAACTTCGACGTTCCCAGCAGGAACCCCAGTGGTGTCCCCGCCAGCAGGGTGATGGTGATGGAGAGGGTGGAGACCTGCAGTGTCGTGAAAATGGCCGAATAGGTCTCCTCATGGCCGCTGAAGAGCAGTTCAAAGGCCTTCACAAAGGCTTGCGAAATATAGTCCATTCTAAGCCACCCGCCTTCGCGTTGTCACGCTAAAAGAGAGCATCGCCCGTTCTGCAGCGATGCTCTCCTGTGCGTACCAGTTATTCCGTTTGGGCGTACAAGCTATTCTACTTGGCGTTGGGAGTGAAAAGGGTCTTTCCCAGGAGCTTGTACTCTGCGATGGCTTCCTGGGCCTTCTCGGAGGTGACCCATTCGATGAACTCCGTCGCCAGGCCGTACTTGACGTTCTCGCAGCGGTCGGGATTGACGGCCATCACGCTGTACTGGTTGCGGAAGACCGCATCGCCCTCCACCAGGATATCCAGCGGCGGATCTCCGTCGTGGTTGGACTCGTACTTGATGTAGGTGCCGCGGTCGGTCATGGTGTAGGCATCATGCTCGGCGGCGATGTTGATGGTGTTGATCATCCCCTGGCCGGTCTGGATGTACCAGCTCTGTTTGTCGGGAACCTCGAGCCCCGCGGACGTCCACAGGGACTTCTCCTTCTTGTGGGTGCCCGAGTCATCGCCGCGGCTGGCGAAGTGGGCCTGTTTCTCCTTGATGGTCTTCATGGCTTC
Source organism: Synergistales bacterium (assembly GCA_021736445.1). Lineage (NCBI taxonomy): Bacteria > Thermotogati > Synergistota > Synergistia > Synergistales > Synergistales bacterium. The sequence continues at coordinate 10,460 of JAIPGA010000084.1, forward strand.
GGCTGCGCTCATGCCTTCGACCCCGGCAGGATCTTCGGGGGGACCGATGATGACGAAGTCGTTGAACATGATCTCCTTGCGGTCCACACCGTAGCCGTCTTCCACGTACTGTTTCTCGGCATCGGGTGCGTGGACCATCAGGACGTCCACGTCACAATTT
>JAIPGA010000085.1 GCA_021736445.1 Synergistales bacterium
GTCCGCTCCAGCTCCACCGCCCGCGGGGGCTCCTCGGCGTGCTCCGCCCGGAAGGCGCGGAGCTCCCCGTCGGCCTGGCGCTCCAGATCACGGGCCGACTGAAGCTCCGCGGCGGCCCGCTCCAGCTCGCCCTCCTCCAGGGACAGGAATTCCTCACGCTGCGCCCGCAGCAGCTCCTCACGGGACCAGCTGTGCCCGGCGGAGGCCTTCTTCCAGGCGGCGACGGCCTCGTCGAAGAGACGGCGGGCCTCGTCCAGCTCCCGCCCGGCGCGTTCGGCGCGCTCCCGGCTGCGGTCGCGTTGCTCGCCCAGTTTCCGGGCCTTCTCGGCGGTCTTGCCCCCCCGGATCTGGGTCTTCTGCATCTCGTCGTCCAGCTCCCCGGTCCGGGCCGCGGCCGCCTCCACCCGCCGCAGGAAGGCCTCGTCCCGGTCGGGCAGACGGCGGGCGTTCTCGGTGCGTTTCCCGTCGAGCCGGACCAGTTCGCGATCGGCCGCATCCCGACGGGCGACGCGATCCCGGATGGCCTTCTCCTTCTGCGCCACCTTCTCCTCGGCCTGTTCCCGCGAGAGCGTGCGCCACCCTTCGGGGAGGGGCTCCGCGGGGAGGTCCCGGAGCCCTTCGTGGAGTTCCAGGCCCTGCCTGAGGAGGCGGTGGCAGCGCGCCTTGGCGTTGGTGATCTCCTCCAGCGCCCGGGAGAGGCCGGAATCGGCCAGGGTGCGGGCCATCTCAACGGCCCGGAGGCGGGTGAGGGTCTGCAGCTCCACCACGTCGGCGTCGCCTGCCAGCAGCTCCAGCCAGTCGGTCAGGGCGGTCAGCAGGCGGTCCATCCGCTCCTTCAGCGCCGCGGCGGCCTTTTTGTGCTCCGCCGTCACCCGCCGCCGCTTCTCCAGCAGCTCCTCCCGGGTCAGGAGCGCGGCGGCGCGGCGCCACTCCTCCAGTTCGGCCTGGATCTGCCCCTTCTCCACATCCATCCGTTTTTTCTCGTTTTCCTGATGGGCCATCTCGTCGTGAATCCACCGGATCTCCGCGACACAGGAGGCGTACCGGGCCAGCGGGGCCTGTTTCTCCTTCTCCTCGCTGAGCTTCCTGTAGTGGTCGCGGAAGACCTGCAGCAGATCATCCTGCTCGCGGAAGGCCCCCTCTTCCTTCTGGAGGGCCTGCCGGGCCTCGCGTTCCCCGCTGCGGGCGCGTCCCAGACGGGAGGCCCGTTCCCTGAGGGTGCGCAGGCCCTCCGAGGCGGCCGAGAGGGAGGCCCGATCCCGGCAGCGGCGCTCGTCCCGCTCGGCCCTGGCGCGCCGGTGCCGGGCCCCGTTGAGGCGCCTGGTGCGTTCGTCCAGGGTGCTCCGCGCTTTCTCGGCCTTGCGGATCCCTTCCAGGGCCCGCTCCAGCCGGTCGCTCCGCGTCCCGGCCTCCCGACGGCGTTCCCGCAGCGTCGGGAGGGGCGCGATCCCTTCCAGATCGCGCTGCAGCCGGTCCAGCTCCCACTGGATCCGGGCGAGCTCCTGCGACGCCGACTGCTTCACCTTCTGCGCCCGCTCCCGGAAGCGCTGCTCATCCTGGAGGCCCAGCGCGGCGGCCAGCACCTTCCAGCGGTCGGCGGGGGTCTTGTCCACCAGCTCCGTCACCGCCCCCTGGGGGACCAGCACGGAGGTGCAGAAGGCCTCCCGGAGGGCGGCGATGCCCCGGCCTTCCTCGCCGCCCGAGGGGTCCAGCAGACCGGCAAGGAGGGATTCCGCATCCTTCACCGACGAGGCCAGGGGGGTCCAGCCCTCCTCCGTCTCCTCGGCGAGGGCGATCCTCTGGGCTTTCCTCTCGGGGAAAAAGGTCCGGCTGATCCGGTAGCGCCCCCCGTCGAGGCGGAAGGTGAAGGCCACCTCGCCGCGGTCGGCGCCGACGCGCACGTAGCCGGACTGGTTGAGCCTGCGGGTGCGCGTCTCCGAGGGCTCGCCGAAGAGCGCCACCAGCAGGGCGTCCAGGAGGGAGCTCTTCCCGGCGCCGTTGGGCCCCACGATGGCGACAACACCGCCTTCAAAGGCCAGGTCGGCCTCGCGGACGCCGAAGAGATCGCGGATCACCAGCCGTTCCGGCGTCATCCCCCGGCCTCCTCATCCCCGGCGGCCTGCCCGCGGAGGAAGCCCCAGACCTCCTCCGGGTCGGCGCCGTCCAGGAGCAGCTGCCCGGCGCGGGTCACCAGCTCCCTGCGGGGGCCGTCGTCCTCCTCGGAGGCCACATACTGCGCCCAGAGTTCCGCGGGGTGCAGCTCGGCGCGGGGGCGCTCCGCTTCGGCGGAGCCCTCCGGATCGGCGCCGGGGGCCATCCGGACGCGGACGATCCGGCGGTCCTCCTCGCGCAGGCGGTCCAGCAGACGCAGCTCGCCGGTGGGACAGCTCTCCAGGGAGATCCGGACCCAGCTGTCGTCCTCCAGCATGCCCATGGCGGCGGGGAGTTCCGCCGCCATGCTCTCCTCGTCGGGGTAATGCAGGGTGTGGAGGCTCCTCCCCCGGAGCGGGAGGGCCCGGAGCACGCCGTCGGCGCTGTCCGCCAGGAGTGAGCCGAGGTCCTGGCCCTCCTCGGCGAAATCGCCGCGGTAGAGCGGTCCGGCGTAGAAGGCGCTGATGGGGTCATCGGTGACGGGGCCGTGGCGGTGGATATGGCCGCAGATCATGGCGGAGGCGCCCAGATCGGCGGCGCGCCCGGGATCCACCACCGGCTCCGTGAGGCCGGGGACGGTGCCGGCGAGGGCCAGATGGGCCGCCAGAAGGGTCAGCGAGGGGTTGCCGTCCGGGGGGTCCGTGGGGAGGAGGTCTTCGGGGGCCCCCTCGGGGGGGATCTGATGGTGCCGCAGGTAGGGGAGCAGATAGAGGGCGACGTCGCCCACCTGCTGCAGCGACGGGCTGTCGACGATCCGGAGGCGGTCGCCGGCGTCGAGGATCTCCCAGACCTTCACCCCCGCCCAGTCGTGGTTGCCCCGGAGGAGCAGCACCTCCGGCCGGGAGGGAAGGTCCAGCAGTCTGCGGATGGTGGCCGCCACCAGGGTGACGGCCTCTTCGCCGGGATAGCGGAAGGTGTGGAAGATATCGCCGAGGACCACCACCGCCTCCGGCCGGTGCTCGCGGGCCTGGTCCAGCAGCTGCTCCAGGCCGTCCCGGGCCTCGGGCAGGCGGTCGATCCCCCAGGTGCGGGCCCCTACGTGCCAGTCGCCGGTGAAAAGGAGCCGCACGGCGCCGCTATGCTCCCAGCCCGATCCGCTCTTCCACGGGGCGCAGGCCCTCGATGGTCTCCTGGATCAGCTCGTCCATGGAGACCCCCAGCATGTCGGCGCCCTTCTGGATCACCTCGCGGTCCACGCCGCGGGCGAAGGCCTTGTCCTTCCACTTCTTCTTCACGGACTTGAGCTTCATGTCCTTCGTGGAGCGGCTGGGGCGCACCAGGGCCACGGCGATGACAAAGCCCGTCAGCTCGTCCACGGCGTAGAGGGTCTTCTCCATCTCCGACTCCGGGGGCACATCGTCCTGCACCAGCCCCCAGCCGTGGGAGCGGACGGCCCGGACGAGCTCCTCGGGGTAGCCCTCCCCGCGGAGCCACTCCACCGCCCTGGCGGTGTGCTGCTGCGGGTCGTCCTCGGTCTGCTCCCAGTCCAGGTCGTGGAGCAGTCCCACCACGCCCCAGAGGTCCTCGTCTCCGCCCTTCCTGGCGGCCATATGGCGCATCACCGCCTCCACGGCCAGGCCGTGGTTGATGTGGCCTTCGTCCTTGTTGTAGCGCCTGAGGAGCTCCAGCGCCTGTTCTCGGTCGGGAACCATGGTCATGCATCCACCTCCATAGATCGTTCGCCCGAACGGCTGCGCCGCTCAGGACGTCTCGGGGTCGTCGCAGAGAAAGCGCCGCGCCTCGCGGACCGGGCCGGTGCAGTGTTCCTCCAGGCCGGCCTCGGCGCGCAGGGTGCGGGCCAGTTCGTCGGGATAGGAGTGGGCGTAGTAGAGCCGGCGGATGCCGGCGTTGATGATGGCCTTGGAGCAGAAGGAGCAGGGCTCGGTGGTGCAGTAGAGGTCCGTTCCCTCCGTGGAGGTGCCGGTGGACGCCGCCTGGGCGATGGCGTTCATCTCGGCGTGGGCGCCGCGGCAGATCTCGTGGCGCTGCCCCGAGGGGATGCCCAGCTGCTCCCGCAGACAGCCCGTCTCGGCGCAGTGACGCACCCCGCGGGGCGCGCCGTTGTAGCCGGTGCTGACGATATGCCGGTCTCTAACGATCACCGCGCCGACCTTGCGGCGCAGACAGGTGCTTCTGGAGGCCACCACCTCGGCGATGACCATGAAATACTCCATCCAGTCGGGGCGTCTCTGCTCCATCGGTTCCTCCTGTTTCACCCGGGGGCCTCCCGGCCTCTCACCTCTCCCCGATGGTCAGGCCTCGTCCTCCCGCCACATATCGGTGAGCGAGACGGTGGGGGCGCTGCCGACAATCTCCAGGGTCTCCTTCAGTTCGTAGGAGTTGATCACATTGGCCATCAGCATATCCGTCACGTCGTCGGTCTCGTAGGGGATGGAAAAGCGCCGGTAGCCCAGCCGCTCGGCGAAGAAGGCCGTGGAGTCGCCGTTGACGCCTGTGCTGTGCAGGGCCTCCTGCAGCATCCCCAGAAAGGGCTCGTCGTCGAAGAAGGGATCCTCGCTGGCGATGACGATCACCTTGCATTCGTCCAGCAGGATGCCGTCGTTCCAGACCCCGCAGAGGGTGAGGCCCACCTTGAGGCCCGCGGCCTCGCCGAGCATCCGGGTGAGGTTCTCCATGGCGGCGGAATAGCTGAAGACCATGGCGAAGCCCAGCTCCAGCCCCTGTCCGCGCTCGGGACGGATGAGATGGTCCGGAAAGAGCGTGCCCACCCGGCCGCTGCGCAGACTGCGCAGCAGGAGGAACTCGCTGTCCATGTTCAGCGACAGGTCGGCGATGTCCCGCAGCTGGCTGCTGTGCACCGACTGCAGCGACGAGGGCGCCAGCGAGAAGTAGTAGGGCACCCACGCGGCGATATCCAGTTCCACATCCTGGTCCCAGTACGGCAGTTGACCCAATCGTTTTACCCCTTTTTCGTATAGTTCTCTTCGAGCAGGTTACAGACCCTGTCGACCAGCTCGTCGATCTCCGGTTTGGTGATCTGCGCATCGGCGCCGACGCTCACGGCCTTCCGCTTGATGTCCTCAGCCATGATGGAAGAGAAGACGATCACCGGAATCGGTTCGATCTCGTCGCCGGACTTGACCTTCCTGGTGAGCGTCAGGCCGTCCATCTTGGGCATCTCGATGTCGGTGATCAGCAGGTGGAAGGTATCCTCGCCGGCCGACAGCCGGTCCCAGGCCGCCTTGCCGTGGCTCACCAGCTCCACGTTGTGGAAGCCGCCCTCGGCCAGGGCGTCCTGCAGGAGGCGCCGGATCAGCGGCGAATCCTCGGCCACCAGGATGGCGTAGTCGTTGGGGTCGCCGATGGCCTTGCTCGCCTTCGCGCCCCCCTCGCTGACGTGGAACTGCTCCTCGATGGTGGGGTTCACCATCTGGACGATCCGCTCGTAGTCCAGCAGAAGGATGTTCCGGTTCTCCCGCTTGATGACGTAGAGGGCGTTCTCCCCCAGAAAGCTGCCGGTCAGGCTGGAATCGAGCTCCTCGGAGCTGATCCGGTAGATCCGCTCCACGGCGTCCACCACGAAGCCCAGCTTCATCTTGTTGAACTCCGTCACGATGACCTTGCTCTCCTCCAGGGGCACCTGCTTCTCGATCCCCAGATAGATCCGAATGTCGATCAGGGGGATCACCTCGCCGCGGACCGTGGTGATGCCCACCATGGACTCGTGGGCCCTCGGTACGGGACGCACGCCGGGCCAGCGGAGGATCTCCCTGGTCTTGTCCACATTGATGGCGAAGGACTGGTCCCCCAGCTGGAAGACCACCACCTGCCACTCGTTGGTGCCGACCTCTGTCAGTATTCGCTCTTCTTTCATGACACCATCACCCGCCTCGTGTGCAGATCCTTTCCGTCAACTATAGTCGAAGTTTCCCAATGCCTCAAGCCTTTTCGCCGCGGAAGCCGCCGGAGAGGCTCCACGGGCCCCCGGAATACAGCACGCCCGGGGCGCGGGCCCGGGGCGGATGGTTCCCTCTGTTGCGGTCTATCGGTGAGGCGGATCGCCGGTGCCGGTTCGCCGGTGCCGACGGATCGGCCCTCCGGTGTTGCCGTGCTGACGCTGTTGCCGTTTGTTCCGGTGCTACCGCCGGCGCAGGATGGCCATGGCGGGGATGGCCAAAAGCAGCAGCGCCAGGGCGGAACCGCCGAGGCTGCAGCCGCCTCCGCCGTCGCCGCCGGGTGTCGGTTCGGCGGCGGTGTAGGTGACGATGGCCAGGTCGGTCTCCACGCTGCCGTCGGCTGCGCCGTCGCGGTCGTAGGCGCCGCCGTCTTTCACCCGCACGTTCAGGCCGCTGTCGCTCTCGCTGACGTCCAGGTCATCGCTGCTGTGGCCCGGGGCGAAGCGCTTCCACTCACCGGTGGAGGTGTCTCTGACGAGCAGGGCGGTCTGCTGGTCGGCCTGGGCTGCCATGTTGTTTCCGTTTCCGATGGTGAAGCCGGCTTTCCCGCCGGGTTCGCCGATGGCGGCCTTCACCCTGGTGGCTCTGATGTCGTCCACGCTGGATGCCTCGCCGTCATCCAGCAGGTCCTGGGCGCCCTGCTGGATGGCTTCCTGCTCGTCGCCGCTCACGGGCGTGATGTCCACGCTGACGGTGCCTTCGTCGGGGGTGACGTCATTGCTGTCCACGGGTTCGGGATCCGGCACGGGGCCGGGTTCCGGCGTGGGTGTCGGGGCTGCGGTGGGTCCTGCAGTCGGTGTGGGGGCTGTCGTGGGCTGCGGCGTGGGTGTGGCGGTGGGGGCTGTGGTGGGTGCCGGTGTCGGCGCGGCGCCCTGGTAGGCCAGGACGGCCTGTTCGGTGGCGACCCTGCCTTCCGTGGGGTCGCTGTCGTAGGCGCTGCCGTCGTCGACGGCGACGATCATATTGTTTCCGTCTTCCATCACCTGCAGGGCCGCTCCGGTGGCGCCGGGGGTGATGAGGTCCCACTGCTCTTCGCTGCTGTTGTAGGCCAGGAAGCCCTTCTTGCCGACGGTGGCTGCTCTGGTGTCGGCGCCGGTGATGGTGTAGACGGCGGTGCCGCTGCCTTCTTCCAGGAGGGCGGTGACGGCGGCGGCGCGGAGGCTGTCAAGGGCCAGGATGGTGCCTGCCCTGGTCAGCCGGTGGATGTTGTCTTCCACGGCGACCTGGGCTTCCAGCTCCAGGGGGGCGGCGTCGGTGCTGGCTGTCCCGGTGCCGGGGGCGATGTCGCTGCTCTCCAGGGGATGCAGCGGCGGGAGGACGCTGTAGCTCCCTGTGGCGTCGGGGCTGCGCTCGCCGTAGTCGTTGATGACCATGCTGATGCGGTGGTCGCCTTCCGTCTCGGGGAAGTGGCGCACCTGCTGCCGGACGCTCTCCCCGGGCATGATGATGGGGATGTGGAGGTCGGCGATCTCGGTCTCGCTGCCGTCGGGGGCGGTGTCCACGTAGGTGGCGTAGACGTCCAGGGCGAGGCTGGATCCGCTGTTTTCGATGTCCGCCTCGGCGGTGACGGCCCGGCCGACCAGGGTGGTGTCGGGGGAGATCTCAATCTGTCCGTCCAGCTCCCGCAGGTCCCGGGTGACGGCGGTCTTCAGGGCGCCGCTCTCGCTCTGGTGGCTGCCGAAGTCGTAGACGGCCACGGGGCCGAACCAGCCCCGGTTGTCGCTGTAGCTGTCGCCGTTGTCGTGGTGGGCCATCTCGGTGACCTTGTCCAGCGGGTCCACGGTGACGTGGAGGTAGTAGGCGCCCTGGTCGAGGTTGCTGATATCCCAGGTGACCTCGGCGAAGGTCCAGTTGGGATTGTCGCCCTCGCCCCAGGTGCCGATGGAGATCCGGTCGCTGCCGATGGTGGTCAGCTCGCTCTGCTTGGGGTCCTTGGTTTTGGCGTGGGCGAACTGGACGTCGAGGTTCTGTACCCCATTCTCGTTCCCGTCGTAGTCGATGGCCAGGTTGTAGACCCGGCACTTGGCGGTCACCGTCTTGTGGATGTCCTGCTCCAGGATATGGTCCAGCTTGGTGCCGCCGTCGTAGAAGAACATCCCCTGCAGCTCGTTGAAGTTGGGCTGTCCTGCGGCCCACTTCCAGAGGGTGCGCCCCGTGGGATGCTCGACCTTGTGTTCGTACCAGTTGTGGGGCAGGCCCAGGGCGGGGTTGGGGTGCCGGCCGTACCGCTCGCCCCACCAGTCACGGTTGTCTTCAATGAGACCGGCCATGTAGGTGGTCAGCAGCGCGCCCACGTCGGTGCTGTAGACCTGGGGGTGGAAGTTGTAGCCGAAGAGGCCGCTGTCGTCGAAGTCGGCGTCCTTGGCGTTGATGCTAAAGCCGGTGCTCTCGGTGACGGTGTTCTGGTTGCTCCTGCTGTGCTGGAAGCACTCGTCGTGGGTGTAGTGGGCCTTGGCCGAGACACCGCCGAAGATCCCGTCGTACATGCCGCTCATGCTCGCCGACATGTCGGTCTGGGTCTTGTTGTCGACCATCGTCGTGGCGCCGTCCTTGAACTTTTCCGTGTCGGTCCATTTCACGTCGTAGGTGGTGCCGCCGGAGATCCCGCTCACACCGGGGTCGGCGAGCAGGTCCGCGCTGGCCGCCACGTTGAAGTAGCCGGCTTTCAGCAGTTCCTTGTTCCAGGGGTAGGTAAGGATGTTGCCGCAGACATGCGGCGGCTGGTACCACCGCTGGGTACGCCCGATGTTGGTGTGCTGCGTCGACGGCGTGGGCACGGCCACCTGGTAGTAGATGGGGTTGCCCTGATCGTCGGTCTCGCCGAGCACGGGATAGCGCCAGAGCACCACCTCCTGCCGCCGGTAGTTCAGCTCGTCGCCCTTCTTGGTGGTGGTGGAGTAGCTCTGCGTCCTGCCCTTGAACTGCGCATCGCTCATCTTGTCCACGTGCTTCTTCACATGGCTGAAGGTGGCCGACATCTTCTCCTCGGCTTTGAAAAAACCCAGGTCGACGCCCATGTGCTCAGAGAGGGTGGTGCTCTTCCCGAAGGTGCTGGCGTACCGCTGGCTGGTCTTGACGATGTTGGATCCGCTCTGGGTCCCCTCGAACTGGGTGTAGAAGGACTCCAGCCTGGTAAGGTTCCAGGCCTTGTCGTCTCCATCGTCGTCTTCGATGTAGTCCAGGTGTTTGGGCGGGTTCTGGACGATCACCATGGGGCGGATGTCCTGCTTGATGGTGATCTTGGCCGGCGTCCCCAGCGTGATGCTGTCGCCGCCGAAGTCCCCCGGGACGAGAACGGGCATCTCCTTGTGGGGATCAAAGTCATCGGGATCAAGCCAGTCCACCTCGTCCGCTTTGTCGAACCCCTGCAGATCGCCGTCGTCCAGATTCGGCGTGTAGAGACGGACCGTGGGAAGAAAGTCTTCCTCCACCGGGCCATCATAGTAATTGTAAAAAGTGACGAGCTGGCGGACGGCGCTGCCCTGGTCGTTCCAGGTGCTGTACTCCTTGCCGAAGGCGCCTGCCGCCAGGCCGGCGTAGACATACTCGCCATTCTTGATCCCTATCTCACCGAAACCGACAATTTGCGCCGTCCCCTTGAATCCGCCGCCCTCTACATTAAAGACAGAGACAGAGAGGTAAGGAGCGCTTCCAGTCGCATATCCCATCACGCAACATTCGTCCCGGCCGTCGCCGTTGATGTCGGCCACAGCGAGCTGCGAAGCCACGGGATTGAACTGCCAGGGATCCGCGTCGCTCTGTCCGCCTATCCCGCCATTCTTGACGGTATGCGTGGCCTCTTCCTTCCAGGTCAGGTCGCCGCCCTGCCCGGTCACGCTGAGGAGCGAGAGATGCGAATTGTGTCCGGGGTTGGCGTGCCGGATGACGTAGAGCTTGTCGCTGCCGCCCTTTTCGCTGTTGCCGGCAGCCAGGGCGCAGACGGCGTTGGCGTTTGAATATGCCGCCACCTGGTAGCTGCTCCCGTATTTCGTGATGTTGAGGTCCCTGTCCACGGAATAGGCGTGAAGACGCATCGTCCCGTCCTCCTCTTTGGCGAGGACCACCACTTCCTTGCGGCCGTCCTGATCGAGATCGACCAGGGCCAGCTGGCCGCACCGCTTGGAATCGGGGGCCCCGGCGACCTCCGTAGAGCTGAACGGCCCGGGATTCTCTCCCGGTTGCCCGTCGTTCACCGTCAAGCCGTAGGTATACGCCCCGTCCGCGGTGCCGCGGGGGAACACGCTCGCATAGTCGGAGACGTGGTCGCCGTTCCAGTCGTGGGCGATGATGTCCACGGCGGGGTTGAAGGACTCATCGCGCGTGGTAGTGGGGCTTTTGTTGTCTGCCGACAGGGAAAAGGCCCGCGTCAGCGGATCATCCCCATCGGTGACGTCCACGCTGAAGACCCGCAGGGTAAACCTGTTCGTGGAGGTGTTGACACCCGCCACGGCCAGCCGCTGCCGGCCCTTGGGCCCCGAGCCGTAGACGGCGTCCACGGTCCTGTAGTCTC
>JAIPGA010000086.1 GCA_021736445.1 Synergistales bacterium
CCTCTCGACGACGAGGGACGGGTGTTGAGCGACGAACTGGTCACCGAAGGGGTGCACTGCCGTTACCGCGGCGACATCGTCACGGTGGAACCCAGGGAGATCGACTTCCTCGATGTCTCGCCGAAGCAGATCGTCTCGGTCTCCACGGCGCTGATCCCCTTTCTGGAACACGATGACGCCAACCGCGCCCTCATGGGTTCCAACATGCAGCGCCAGGCGGTGCCGCTGGTGCGGGCCGAGGCGCCCGTGGTGGGTACCGGAATCGAAGACCGCATCGCCAGGGACTCCGGTTCCTGCATCGTGGCGCGCCGCGGCGGCACCGTGACCGCCGTGGATGCCGATGGTATCGAGATCACCACCGAAGACGGCGAGCGGGACACCTACAGGCTTGTCAAGTTCCGCCGCTCCAACCAGGGAACCATCATCCACCAGAAGGTCAATGTCTGGCAGGGCCAGCAGGTGGAGGCCGGCGAGATCATCGCCGACGGCCAGTCCGTCGACCAGGGCGAGCTCGCTCTGGGGCGGAACATCATGGTGGCTTTCATCGCCTGGGAGGGCTACAACTTCGAGGATGCCATCCTGCTCAGCGAACGGCTGGTCAAGGAGGATCTCTACACCTCCATCCATATCGAGGAGTACGAGACGGAGGCCCGGGACACCAAGCTCGGCCCCGAGGAGATCACCCGGGATATCCCCAACGTCGGCGAGGACGCCCTGAAGAACCTCGACGAAGACGGCGTCATCCGGCTCGGCGCCGAGGCCAAGGCCGGCGATATCCTGGTGGGCAAGGTGACGCCCAAGGGCGAATCCGACCAGTCTCCGGAGGAAAAGCTCCTCCGGGCCATCTTCGGCGAGAAGGCCCGTGAGGTCCGGGACACCTCCCTCCGGGTCCCCCACGGCGAGGGCGGCAAGATCGTGGAGATCAAACGGCTCAGGCGGAGCGAGAACGGCGACGAGATGAGCCCCGGCGTCAACGAAACCGTCAAGGTCTACGTGGCGCAGCTCCGCAAGATCACCGTAGGCGACAAGATGGCCGGGCGGCACGGCAACAAGGGCGTGGTCTCCCGGATCCTTCCCGAGGAGGACATGCCCTATCTCCCCGACGGGACGCCGGTGGACATCGCCCTCAGCCCGCTGGGCGTGCCCAGCCGGATGAACCTCGGCCAGGTGCTGGAGACCGTCATGGGCTTTGCCGGGTACATGGGTCTGGAGAGCGAGGGCGGGCGTTTCAACATCGCCACCCCTGTTTTCGAAGGGGCCAAGGAGGAAGAGATCTTCGGCCTCCTCCGGCAGCTCGGCGAGGAGCGTTTCCCCGACCTCACCGAGGACGGCCGGATCACCCTTTTCGACGGCCGGACCGGCGAACCGATGAACCACAAGGTCACCGTGGGCTGCATGTACATGCTCAAGCTGATCCACCTGGTGGACGACAAGATCCACGCCCGCTCCATCGGCCCCTACAGCCTCATCACCCAGCAGCCCCTGGGCGGGAAGGCCCAGTTCGGAGGGCAGCGCTTTGGCGAGATGGAGGTCTGGGCGCTGGAGGGGTACGGCGCCACCCATGTCCTGCAGGAGATGCTCACCGTCAAATCCGACGATATCCGGGGACGGCTCCACACCTACGAACGGATCGTCAAGGGGCAGAACCTCTCCGCCCCCGGCGTGCCGGAGAGCTTCCGTGTCCTTGTCAAGGAGCTCCAGGGCCTGGGACTCGACGTGGAGATCCAGTACGACGACGGCTCCTGCGGCGAGCTGGTTCTGGAAGAAGAGGAGTTCGACGAGGCACGCATCGGCAAGTTCTCCTCCTTCCGCAGCGACGTGATGGTGGAGGACGAGCCCGAAGCCGCCGAGGAACAGGGCAAGAACAAAAAGGAGGAGCCCTCCGCGACGGAGGCCTTCATTTTCGGCGGCAAGAACAGTGGCGACAGCAACAGGGAGGGGAGTGGCGAATAAATGGCGCGTCGCGAAATCGTAGGCGTTCGCATCAAACTCTCGAGTCCCCAGCGGATCCGGGAGCTATCCAGCGGCGAGGTGAAAAAGCCGGAGACCATCAACTACCGGACCCTCAGACCGGAGAAGGACGGGCTCTTCTGCGAACGTATCTTTGGCCCGACACGCAGCTACGAGTGTGCCTGCGGCAAGTACAAACGGAGCGGTCCCAAGTTCAAGGGCGTGGTCTGCGATCGCTGCGGCGTGGAGGTCACCGACAACCGGGTGCGCCGGGAGCGCATGGGCCACATCGAGCTGGCCGCGCCGGTGGTCCACATCTGGTACCTCCGCGGCATCCCCAGCCGGCTCAGCCTGTTGATCGGCGCCGCCACCAAGGATCTCGAAAAGGTGGTCTACTTCGCTCCCAACCGGCGACGCGAGCCGGTCTACAAGGTGGTCATGGAGGGTCGGCGCAAGGATCAGGTGAAACAGGGCGACACCCTCTGTGCCAGCGAAGAGGCGATCCATCGCCACTTTGACCCCCAGTTCAAGGCCGAGGAGGCCTACCGGATCGTCCACGCCGACGACGTCCCCGTCAAGGAAGGGGACGTCATCGGCGCCAATATGGTCTCCCGGTACAAGTCCGAGTACGGTGACGACGCCTTCAACGTGGAGCCCGCCTTCAAGTGCCTCGGCGACGCGCCCGGCGGCGAGGCCGCCGAGGGAGATGTGCTGTCCGGCACCGAGAAGGAGCGGCTCCTGGCCGACTACGGCGAGGCCTTCGCCGTGGAGCGGGCCCATGTGGGCAACCAGGAGGGCTTCCTGGTCACCTCCGCCGCCCATCTCCCCTTCGCCAAGAACGACATCATCTCCGCAAGCGAGTACCAGCTCTTCCACGAGAAGTACCCCGGCCGATTCACGGCGCAGGTGGAGGTCACCACCATCGAGGACCCCTGCTACATCGTTGTCGAAGGCGGCGATGCCCCCTTTGAAAAGGGCGACATCATCCTGGAGATGGAGTACCGACTCTGCGCCCTCTACGAGAAACGCTTCCGGGCCGGCATCGGCGCCGAAGGCGTCGAGGAGCTTCTGCAGAACCTCGACCTCCCCGAGCTGGCCGCCCGGCTCCGTGAGGAGATCGGCGAGAGCACCGGCCAGAAGAAACGCAAGCTCGTCAAACGCCTCAACGTCGTGGAGGACTTCCGCAAGAGCGACAGCAAACCCAAATGGATGATCCTGGAAGCGCTGCCGGTGATCCCGCCGGATCTGCGCCCCATGGTGCAGCTCGACGGCGGACGCTTCGCCACCTCCGACCTCAACGACCTCTACAGGCGGGTGATCAACCGGAACAATCGGCTCCGGAAGCTCCAGGAGCTCCGGGCCCCGGAGATCATCGTCCGCAACGAGAAGCGCATGCTCCAGGAGTCCGTGGACGCCCTGGTGGACAACGGCCGGGTCGGCAAGGCCGTCCTGGGCGCCGGCAACCGGCCGCTCAAAAGCCTCTCCGATCTCCTCCGGGGCAAGAAGGGACGGTTCCGCCAGAACCTGCTGGGCAAGCGGGTGGACTATTCGGGGCGTTCCGTGATCGTCATCGGACCGGAGCTCCACGTCTACCAGTGCGGCCTGCCCAAACAGATGGCCCTGGAGCTGTTCAAACCCTTTGTCATGCAGAAGCTGGTGGAGCGGGGCATGGCCCCCAACGTCAAGAGCGCCCGCCGGCAGATCGAGCGCGGCCGGGAGGAGATCTGGGCGATCCTCGAGGAGATCATCAAGGACCACCCGGTGATGCTGAACCGCGCCCCCACGCTGCACAGACTGGGCATCCAGGCCTTCGAGCCGGTGCTGATGGAGGGGAAGGCCATCCGGCTGCACCCTCTGGTCTGTACCGCTTTCAACGCCGACTTCGACGGCGACCAGATGGCCGTACACGTCCCCCTCTCCCTGGAAGCGCAGGCCGAGGCCCGGATTCTCATGCTCTCGGCGCAGAACGTCCTGTCGCCGGCCAGCGGCAAGCCCATCGTCACGCCTACGCAGGACATGGTGCTGGGCATCTACTACCTCACCAGCATGTTCGAAGGACGCAAGGGCGAGGGGAGCCGGTACAAAAGCATCGATGACTGCATCACCGCCCTGGAGTACGATGCCGTCGACCTCCACGCCAGGGTGACCCTGCGCTACGACGGCGAGCTGCTGGAGACCACGCCGGGCCGGGCGCTTTTCAACAGCGTGCTGCCCGGGAAGATCCGCTACATCAACGCAACGCAGAACAAAAAGACCCTTGCCGAGCTCATCGACAGCTCCTACGACAAGGTCGGCCAGGCCGGCATCGTACAGATGCTCGACGCCATCAAGACCCTTGGATACAAGTGGGCCACCAGGAGCGGAATCAGCCTCGGTATAGGATACGTCATCATCCCGCCCAAGAAGCAGGAGATCGTGGAGCGCACCCTGAAGTCCGAGGAGGACTACGCCTCCCAGTACGAGATGGGCGTGCTCACCGAGGAGGAGTACCTGCGGCAGAAGGAGACCCTCTGGTCCGAGGCGTCCCGCACCATCGCCCAGCGGATCATCGAGAACATGGGCGAGGAGAACCATCTGCGGATCATGGTGGACTCCGGCGCCAGAGGCTCGCGCAGTCAGGTGGCCCAGATGGCCGGCATCCGGGGTCTCATGGCCGATCCCTCGGGACGGATCATCGACTACCCCATTGTGGCCAACTTCCGGGAAGGCCTCAACATGCTGGAGTACTTCATCTCCACCCACGGCGCCCGGAAGGGGCTCGCCGACACGGCGCTCCGGACGGCCAAGTCGGGGTACCTCACCAGACGGCTCGTCGATGTCGCCCAGGACCTCATTGTGCAGGAAGAGGACTGCGGCACCGAACGGGGCATCACCATCGAGCCGCTCTATCAGGACGGCAAGATCGTCGTGCCCATCAACGAACGGATCTCCGGCCGGATTGCCCTGAAGGACATCCACCACCCCGGGACAGGCGAGATCACCCTCAGGCGGAACGACGAGATCACCCCCGAGATGGCCCGCCGCATTGAGGAGATCGGCATCGACAAGGTGGAGGTCCGCAGCCCCATGACCTGTGCCCTCAAGGACGGGATCTGCCGCAACTGCTACGGCCGCGACCTGGCCAGCCGCAAGAAGATCGCCAAGGGCGAGGCTGTCGGCGTCGTCGCCGCCCAGTCGATCGGCGAGCCGGGCACGCAGCTGACCATGCGCACCTTCCACACCGGCGGCGTGCGTCTGACCGGCGAGGACATCACCCAGGGGCTGCCGCGGATCGAGCAGCTCTTCGAGGTCCGCAAGCCCAAGAAGGTGGCCCATATCTCCAAGGTGGACGGCTTCGTGCAGGAGATCCGGGAGATGGAAGGCAAGCGCAAGCTGATCCTCAACGCCACCGACGGAGCCAGCCGCGTGCAGTACAACATCCCCGCCTCCCAGACGCTGCTCGTCGAGG
The DNA here is from genome assembly GCA_021736445.1 of Synergistales bacterium. Taxonomy (NCBI): domain Bacteria; kingdom Thermotogati; phylum Synergistota; class Synergistia; order Synergistales; species Synergistales bacterium. Next base: position 5,399 of record JAIPGA010000086.1, read on the forward strand.
AGGGGGACGCCGTGGAGAAGGGCCAGCAGCTCACCGAAGGCAACAAGGATCCCCAGGAGATCCTCGAGGTAGAGGGTCTCGAGGCGGCCCAGGCCTATCTGGTCAACTCCATCCAGGAGGTATACCGCTCCCAGGGGGTCTCCATCAACAACAAGCACGTAGAGGTGATCCTCCGGAAGGTGGCCCCGGTGAACCGGGTCCGTATCGTGGAGGAGGGCGACAGCACCTTCGTCTCCAATCAGCTTGTCTGGACCGGCGATCTCGATAGAGAGCTGGAGGAGATCAGCGACGACAACCGCCGCTTCCTCGAGGAGGGGGTCCGCTCTCTGGAGGGCGCCACCCTGATGGAGCTGCAGGGCCAGGGCAATATGGAGGCGCTGTTGCAGTACAAGGAGCTGCCCCTCACCGCCGATGCCCTGAAGCGGATCTTCATGCCCGGTACGCAGGTGAAGGAACTCCTCGTCCATGACGAAAAGGGGATCCTGCGGGTCGTCAACGGCGAGGCGGCCTTCCGTCGCAACATGGAGGGCATGGAGCTGCTGGAGCCCTACGAGCACGAGGACGGCACCTTCATCGACAACACCGGCACGCTGACCCACAAGCAGCTCACCGGCATCACCGACCACGCCCCGCAGCCCATCGTGGTGCGGGACACGGAGATCCTGGAGAGCCTCAAGGACACCACCTATCTGGCCGACGATGTGACACGAGACGGCGAGGTGCTGGTGCGCGGCGACCGCAAGCTCGATGACCAGGCAGTCCGCGAGATCCGCGAGGCCTCGGTGGACAAGATCAAGGTGTGGAAGAGCGTGGAGCGCTACCAGATTATCGAGGATCTGCAGCGGTACCTGCTGGAAAACGTCTACGGCAGCGATCTCACCCAGGCCATCGACAGCGACGGAAACGCCGTGGAGGACATCCCCCGCAAGGTGGAAGCCACGGTGATCCGCGGCCTGATGGACGGGACCCTCACCGCCGTGGAGGTGGAAGGCGAGATCCTCTCCCGGGAGAAGCTCCTCCGCCAGGTGTTCAACGAGATCGCCTACGGCAAGGTGCTGCTCCAGCGGGTCATCAACCGGCGCGGCGAATGCATCGCCGAGCCCGGCCAGGATGTGAACCACAACATCCTGGAGATGCTGGTCAAGGCGGCGCCGGAAACCCTGGTCCTCCGCCCCATCTACGCACCGCAGGAGACCAAATTGCTCATCCAGCGGGTCTCCTTTGTCCGGCGGCTCCGGGAAGAGCCCCAGTGGAAGCCGCTGCTGCACGGCATCACCAAGGCGGCCCTGGCGACGGACAGCTTCCTCAGCGCCGCATCGTTCCAGCAGACGGCGCAGGTCCTGGCCGCGGCGGCGGTGCGCGGCGAGAGCGACCCGCTGAAGGGCCTCAAGGAGAACGTCATCATCGGCCATCTCGTCCCCGCCGGCACCGGTGTGGAGGAGTACCGGAAACTCGAGGTCTCCCCCGCGGAAACAAGCGTGGGCGTGCAGGAAACCGCCGAGCTGCAGGAAGAGCCGCAGGAAACCACATAACGGTGCCCGTCTTCTTGACACCCGGTGCGGAGCTTGCTACTATTATCCGGTGCGCCTCCCAGCACTGGAGGGAAGCTATGTGCCGTTACAGGAGCTAGCAGTACCGCACCGGGTTACGGGATTGAAAGAGGTGGGCCGAGCCCTGGAGCTCGCCGAAGTGGCCAAACTCTTTGTGGCGGAGGATGCCGATAGAACGCTGGTGACCCCCCTGGTGGACGAAGCAGAGCGCCAGGGGGTACCTGTTGAATCGGCGCCTTCACGGGTTCTCCTCGGCAGGGCCTGTTGTCTCGACGTGAAGGCGGCCGTGGCGGCCCTGCTGGAGGAACGCGGCGGCGCCGCGCAATAGAACGAGTGCGATCGCGGGAGAAGAACGCCCAGAGCGTTCCACAATCGATTTCGGGAAGGAGGGAAGCTTGTGCCGACAATCAACCAGATGATCCGCAAAGGCAGAAAAGAGAAACCGGCGCGATCCAGTGCGCCGGCGCTGCAGGTGAACCCGCAGCGCCGGGGTGTCTGCACCAGGGTCTACACCGTGACACCCAAGAAGCCGAATTCGGCGCTCCGCAAGGTGGCCCGAGTCCGGCTCACCAACGGTTTTGAGATCACCGCCTACATTCCGGGCGTGGGACACAACCTGCAGGAGCACTCGGTGGTGCTCGTCCGTGGCGGTCGTGTCAAGGACCTGCCGGGCGTGCGGTATCACATCGTCCGCGGGACGCTGGACTGCGGCGGCGTCGAAGGAAGAGCCAAGAGCCGCTCCAAGTACGGCGCCAGACGACCGAAGAAATAGGGCGGCCGGTCAGGCCGCTGAAGGGAGGAAGGCTCATGCCCAGAAAGGGGCACGTGAGGAAACGCAAGATAGGAGCCGACGCACGGTTCAACAGCCTCGTACTGAACAAGTTCATCAGCTGCCTCACCCTTGACGGGAAGCGCAGCAAGGCGGAGCGGATACTCTACGGCGCCTTGGATAAAGCCGCCGGGCGTCTCGAAACGGAACCCATGGACGTCTTCGAGAAAGCCATGGAGAACGTCCGACCCCTCGTGGAGGTCCGGCCGCGCCGCGTCGGCGGCGCCACCTACCAGGTCCCCATCGAGGTGGCACCGCACAGGGCCCAGGCCCTGGCGACCAGGTGGATCATCCGTTTTGCCAGAGGGAAACAGGGAATGCCCATGATCGAACGGCTTGCACGGGAGCTCATGGATGCCTACAAGGGAGAGGGAAGCGCTGTCAAGAAACGGGAAGAGACACACCGCATGGCCGAGGCGAACCGAGCGTTTGCTCACTTCCGCTGGTAGCGGCACCCGTGCAGAACGCCCCGAGAACTGGTGGTGAAGTGTTGTGAACGAAGAATATATACGTAAGATACGAAACATCGGCATCGCCGCTCACATCGACGCCGGCAAGACCACAACGACAGAACGCATCCTCTTCTACACCGGTCGGAAGCATAAGATGGGCGAGGTGCACGACGGTGCCGCCACGATGGACTGGATGGATCAGGAACGCGAGCGGGGGATCACCATCACCTCCGCAGCAACAACGTCGTTCTGGCGCGACTGTATGGTCAATATTATTGATACGCCCGGGCACGTGGACTTTACCGTCGAGGTGGAACGTTCACTCCGAGTGCTCGACGGCGTGGTCGCCGTCTTCTGTGCCGTCGGCGGCGTGGAGCCCCAGTCCGAGACGGTCTGGCGGCAGGCCGACAAGTACAGCGTGCCGCGGGTTGCCTTCATCAACAAGATGGACCGCATCGGCGCCGATTTCTACAACGTGGTCGCCGAGATGCGCGAACGCCTCGGAGCCCATCCCGTCTGTATCCAGATGCCTGTCGGGGCGGAGGACGACTACCAGGGTGTGGTGGACCTCATCGCCATGAAGGCCACGGTCTACGAGCGGGAAGGCCTCGGCGCCGAACCGAAATACGTGGAGATCCCCGATCACCTTCGTGCGGACGCCGAAGCCCGGCGCGAGGCGATGATCGAGGCCCTGGCGGACTTCGACGAAACCATCATGGAGGCCTTCCTCGAAGGCGTGGAGATCGGCGAAGATCAGATCCGCACGGCGATCCGGGAGAACGCCGTCAACCTCAATATCGTTCCCGTGCTCTGCGGTTCGGCCTTCAAGAACAAGGGCGTGCAGCCGCTGCTCGACGCAGTGGTGGACTATCTCCCCAGCCCGCTGGATCTCCCGCCGATCAAGGGACTGCTTCCCGACACCGAAGAGGAGATCCTGCGCCATCCCGACGCCGCCGAGCCGACCGCTGCGCTGGCTTTCAAGATCATGGTGGATCCCTACGTAGGCAAGCTCGCCTTCTGCCGGATCTACTCGGGAACCATCCAGAGCGGTTCCTATGTCCTCAACACCACCACCGGCAAGAAGGAACGTGTGGGGCGTATACTGAGAATGCACGCCAACAAGCGGGAGGAACTGGACAGCGCCCACGCCGGCCTGATCGTCGCCCTCCCCGGCCTGAAGCAGACCAAGACCGGCGACACCCTCTGTGACGAGGGATCCCCGATCACCCTGGAGACGCTGACCTTCCCGGCGCCTGTCATCTCGCTCTACGTGGAGCCCCAGAGCCGTGCCGACCAGGTGAAGCTCACCAAGGGCCTCACCGGACTGGCCGACGAGGACCCCACCTTCCAGGTGAACGTCGACGAGGACACCGGTCAGACCATCATCTCCGGCATGGGCGAGCTCCACCTCGAGGTGATCGTCGACCGCCTGAAACGCGAGTACGGCGTCGACGTACGGGTGGGCAAGCCTCAGGTCTCCTACCGCGAAACCGTCCTCTCGGCGGCGAAAGCCGAAGGCCGCTTCGTCAAGCAGACCGGCGGCCGCGGACAGTACGGCCACGTCTGGCTGGAGATGGAGCCCCTCCCCGGGCACATCGGTTTCGAATTCGAAGACCGGATCGTCGGCGGCGTGGTGCCCAGGGACTACATCCCCGCCGTGGAGAAGGGCGTGCGGGAATGCCTGACCAACGGCATCCTCGGCGGATACCCGGTCACCGGCCTCAAGGTAAAGCTTGTCGACGGAAGCTACCACGACGTGGACAGCTCGGAGATGGCCTTCAAGGCCGCCGCATCGCTGGCCTTCAAGGAGAACATGAAGCAGGCCGACCCCGTGCTGATGGAGCCCATCATGCTCGTTGAGGTCGTCAGCCCCGAGGAGTACGTGGGCGACGTCATGGGGGATCTCTCCGCCCGACGCGGTCACGTGGACGCCATGGAGGTCCGGGCCAACGCCCGCATCATCCGGGCCAAGGTGCCGCTGGCGGAGATGTTCGGCTACGCCACCGATCTGCGGAGCAAGACCTCCGGTCGGGCCACCTATACCATGCGTTTCAATAAATACGACGTTGTCCCCCAGGAAGCCGCGAAGAGGCTGCTGGGCCGGGAGTAGCCGGCACGGCAGAGCGGATTGCAGGACTGTGAACAGAAGGAGGTAACAGGTAATGGCCAAGGAGAAGTTTGAGCGTTCGAAGCCGCATTTGAACATCGGAACCATCGGCCACATCGACCACGGGAAGACGACGCTGACGGCGGCGATCACCAAGACGCTCCACCGTAACGGGTACTG
>JAIPGA010000087.1 GCA_021736445.1 Synergistales bacterium
CGCCGGACCAGCCGATGGCCTCGGCCAGGCCGAAAAAGCCCATGTAGCGGCCCGTTCGGTCGGCAGGCGCCAGATTGGCCACCGCCGCCATGGCGCTGGGGAAGAAGACCACCTCCCCCAGCGTCACCAGCACCATGGAAAGCGTCAGGAGCGCCAGCGACGACGCCAGCCCCACCGAGAGGTAGCCCACCGCGAAGAGCAGCGCCCCCAGCGTCAGCGCCCGCCGGATGCCGATCCGCTGCCCGAAGGCCGCCGCCGGCCACTGGAAGAAGACCACCATCGCGCCGTTGAGCCCGTAGAGCAGCCCCAGCTCCACATCGCTGATCCCCACGAACTCCGTCGAAAAGACCGAGAGGGTGCTCACCAGCTGGCCCATCACCAGCAGCAGGAGGAGGCTGAAAAAGCAGAAGACCAGGAAGGTCCGGTCCGTCCCGGCGTCGAGCACACGCTTCAGCTCGAAGCGCTCCCTGGCGGCCTCGCGGATCGACTCGCCGATGAACGCCAGGATCAGCACAAAACCGATCAGCGCCGACACGGCAGTGGCCGCGAAGAGCGACCAGTAGGAGAAGGTCACCAGAACGCCGCCCATGGCCGGTCCCACCGCCCAGCCCACATTCATGGCGATCCGGATGATCCCGAAGGCCTCGGCGCGGTGCTCGGGCCGCACGATATCCGACACCACCGCGTTCACCCCAGGCCGGGCCAGGGCCCCCACGAAACGGGCGGCGATGAAGGCCGCCGCCACAACCAGGTAGGAACAGCGGAGGTAGACGAAGGATGCCATCACGGCGAAGACCAGCGCCCGTCCAGCCATCGTCCAGAGGAGGAGCGGACGGCGGCCCAGGCGGTCGGCGATCTCCCCGCCCATGATGCGGCCCACCGAGCCGCACCCCGCCGTGATCAGCATGATCATCCCCACACCGCTCATGGAGACCCCCAGCTCCCGGTAGAGATAGATGCTGACAAAGGGCATCGCCGCAGCGAAGCCCACGGAGATGGTCGCCGCCACCGTAAAGAGCGCCCAGAGACGGTGGTCGTAGCGCCTGGCGATTGTTGCTGTCCAGTCTCGGGCCTTGCCCAGCATCCCTGCATCCCCCCTGCAACAGCCGTGCCCCGGTGCCGGAGCACAAACCGGAATCTTTGCATACACTGCACTCTGTCGAGTATACCACCCGCCGGCCGCCATGGCGGCAACGGAAAGGCCCGGCGGGATTTCCGCCGGGCCCGGATGTTCATTGCACACTGTTGCGGCGTTTGCTACCTGTTTTACTCCTGCTCGTCGCCTTCGCCGGCCGAGGCGTCGGAGCTTTCCTCCGGGGTCCCGGTCTGCTGCACCTCCGGGGCCTCCTCGTCAGACTGACCCACCGCCAGAGGGTTCACCTTCACCGGTTCGCCGTTTTTGCCCGTGTAGCGGCGGCCGAAGCCGGTGTAGGCGGCGATGAACATGACGATCACCAGGAACCAGCCGTGGAAGACAAAGGGCACCACCTGGATCGGGTTGACCGCCGAGATGTAGTCGTACTTCTCCGTCAGGCTCTGGATCGTGGTGATCCCCAGCAGCGTTCCGCCGGCCCAGGGGAAGATGTAGCCCAGCGCGGAGGTCATGGAGTCCAGGAAGTTGGCCCGTCGGTAGGCGTGGAGGTTCATGTCCTCGCCGATGTCCTTGACGAAGGGCGCCGCCAGGATCTCCGCCGCCGTGTTGATGGTGATCAGCGCGTTGAGGATCCCCACCAGGCCCCAGATGGCGATCTCGGCGCGGCGGACGATCCCCTGCACCTTCTCGGCCACGAAGTGGCGGAACATGCTCATGGTGCCGCCCAGGGAGATCAAGTGCCCCGCGGCGACAATCAGCAGGATCAGCACCGCCATGGAGACATAGCCCAGTATCCCGTCGGCCAGGGCGCCCTGCACCTCGCCGGCCTCCATGTTGAACCGGATGATATCGCCGATGGAACCCAGCCCGAAGATGGGGATCAGGATGATCGCCGAGACGATCCCCCAGGAGAGCGAGGTGATCAGGTGGTGTCCCATAAAGGCCACGATCAGCACGATGGCGAAGGGAATGAGAAGCACCAGACCGCCGGGCTGTCCCACCTGCTCCGCGGCCGCTCCGCCGGCCGCCACATCGGCGCCGTTGCCGCCGAAGAGCATGAAGGCCAGCAGCGCCGGGATCGCCGCGGCGATGGCGTACTTGAAACGGGAGCGGACCACGCCGATCAGATCCGTCTCCTGGGTGACCGCCGAGACAATGGTGGTGTCCGAAACGGGCGCCAGGTTGTCGCCGAAGGCCGCACCGCTGAGGATGGCGCCCAGAAGGATCACAGGATGGCTGCCCATGACGATCCCCGCGGGATACATGAGCATGCAGAAGGCCACCGTCGTGCCGTAGCCCGTCCCCACAGCCGTGGCGAAGAGCCCCGCCAGGAGGAAGGTGACGGCCGTGAACATGGCGCCCTTCACCCCTGTGGCGAAGCCGAGCCAGACCAGTCCTTCCACCAGACCGCCGGCCTGGAGGATCGAAGCCAGCATGCCCGCCCAGAACCAGGCGATGATGGCCACCACGCCCACCGTCTGGGTCATCCCCTCAAAGACGCCCTGGGCGTAGTCCTTCCAGGCACTCCTGCAGAGGAAGAGCCCGATGCCCAGACCGATCACCGCACCGACGATAAGCCCCTCCGTTGTGGCCACATCGAGGATGCTGAGCAGCACCGCCCAGAGCATGAAAAAGAGCATCGGTATGGCGGCACCCAGGTGTCCGTACCGGAAGGAGAGCGACGAGATCTCCTCGCTGCTCATCGCCTTTTCCCGCTGCTGTCTGTTCTGTTCCTGCGCCATTCGACCAGCCTCCCATAATCTGATTTGGGACACCCCCTCCCTGCGGCGGAGGGAAGGCATCTCCAATAATGTATTATTGCAAATGTAACCCCCATGCGCAAACGAATACGGCGAAGATCCTCCCCCCTCTTTTCGCAGCGGTGTCCGATTTCCACGGGACGGCCTCCCGGCCCCTGCAGACGCAGCGTTCCGCCGCAATGGCCGCCGCAATGGCCGCCGCGGAGAGCCGCCGCAGGGCGGGATCCGTCCGCGGGAGGCGCAAAAACCCCCCTTTGCGGAGGAGGCCGGTCCGGGGGCGGGTCCGCCGAAGGGCCGTGGCGGGAGGGTCGTCGCGGCATAGTGGGCAAGCCGGGCCGACGATATCTGTTGCTCATGGCGTTTGACCTCTTCCCCCATATGTAGTGTAGTGTGGGCCGAATGAAAGCATATATAGTGCAAACGCCACACCGGAAGAGGTGAGACCATGGTAGTCAGCCACATCAGAAAACGCAACGGGACGGAGGAGCGGTACGACAGAACGAAGATCCGCGACGCCGTCATGAACGCCACCCGTGCCGTGGGCCGCGACGAGAGCGGCATCCCCAGACAGATCACCCGGGAGGTGGAGAGCTATCTGGGGATCTTCTTCACACGCGAGCAGCGCCCCTCAGTGGAGCAGATCCAGGACCTGGTGGAGAAGATCCTCGTCGAGAAGGGCTACGCCGACATCGCCAAGGCCTACATCCTCTACCGGGAGCAGCGGGCGAAGCTCCGGAACACCAGGACACTGCTGGAGGACGCCTCCAGTATGATCGACAGCTACCTGGACCGCAAGGACTGGAAGGTCAAGGAGAACAGCAACATGAGCTATTCCCTCCAGGGGCTCAACAACTACATCGCCTCGGAGGTCACCGGCTACTACTGGCTCCACCAGATCTACACCCCCCGGGTCCGGGACGCCCATATCGCCGGCGACCTCCACGTCCACGACCTGAGCAACCTCTCGGTCTACTGCTGCGGCTGGGATCTCCAGGACCTGCTGACCACCGGCTTCCGCGGCGTGCCCACCAAGATCGGCAGCGGCCCCCCGCGGCACTTCCGGAGCGCCCTGGGGCAGATCGTCAACTTCTTCTACACCCTCCAGGGCGAGGCCGCCGGCGCCCAGGCCTTCGCCAACGTGGACACCTATCTGGCCCCCTACATCGCCGCCGACGGTCTGAGCTACGGCGAGGTCCGCCAGGCCGTGCAGGAGTTCGTCTTCAACCTCAACGTCCCCACCAGAGTGGGCTTCCAGACCCCCTTCACCAATATCACCATGGATCTGGTGGTCCCCGGGAGCCTCAAAAACACCCCGGCCTACGTGGGCGGCGAGGAGTACGGCCTGCTGGGCCACTACCAGCGGGAGATGGACATGTTCAACCGGGCCTTCGCCGAGGTGATGCTCGACGGCGACGTGGACGGCAAGGTCTTCCCCTTTCCCATCCCCACCTACAACATCACCCGGGAGTTCGACTGGGACAACCAGGTGCTGGAGCCCGTCTGGGAGATGACCGCCAAGTACGGCATCCCCTACTTCGCCAACTTCGTCAACTCCGACATGGACCCCGACGACGCACGCTCCATGTGCTGCCGTCTCAGGCTGGACAACCGGGAGCTGCGCAAGCGCGGCGGCGGGCTCTTCGGCGCCAACCCCATGACAGGCTCCATCGGCGTGGTCACCGTCAACCTGCCCCGGCTGGGCTATCTCGCCTCCACGGAGGAGGAGTTCTTCGCCAGGCTGGATGACCTCATGGACATTGCCAGGGAGAGCCTGGAGACCAAGCGCAAGGTGCTGGAGCGGCTCACCGACGAGGAGCTCTATCCCTTCTCCCGGTTCTACCTGCGCTCCGTCAGGCAGAGCAGTGGCCGGTACTGGAACAACCACTTCGGCACCATCGGCATCAACGGGATGAACGAGGCGCTGCGCAACTTCGCCGGCCGGGATCTGGGCAGCAGCGAAGGGGTGGCCTTCGCCCAGCGGGTGATGGAGCACATGCGCGAGCGGATGCGGCGCTACCAGGAGGAGACCGGCAACCTCTACAACCTGGAGGCCACCCCGGCGGAGGGGGCCGCCTACCGCTTCGCCAGGAGCGACATGGAGCAGTTCGGCGATGACATCGTTTTCGCCAACAGCGACGAGGTGCGCGAGATGGGCGCGCCGCCCTACTACACCAACTCCAGCCATCTGCCGGTGGGCTACACCAGCGACCTCTTCGAGGCCCTCACCCTGCAGGATCCGCTGCAGGAGCTCTACACCGGCGGCACCGTCTTCCACTGCTTCCTCGGGCAGCGCCTGCCCTCCGGCGCGGCGGTGCGCACCCTGGTCAGCCGGATCGCAGCGGGCTTCCGGCTGCCCTACTTCACCATCACGCCCACCTTCAGCATCTGCCCGATCCACGGCTACATCCCCGGGGAGCACGAGTTCTGCCCCTACTGCGACCAGGAGGCCGCCAGGGAGAAGAGCGAGGCCCTATGCGCATCGGAGGCGTAGAGAAGACCAGCCTGGTGGACGACCCGGGGCGGATCGCCACCGTCCTCTTCACCCAGGGCTGCAACCTCCGCTGTCCCTACTGCCACAACCCCGAGCTGGTGCCCTTCGACACCGGGGCGGAGACCGCCGAAGCCGAGGCCTTCCTGCCGCTGCTGGAGGAGCGGAAGGGCTTCATCGACGGCGTGGTCCTCACCGGCGGCGAGCCCACCCTGCAGGAGGGCCTGGTGCCCTTCGCGCGCGCCGTCAGGGAGCGGGGCATGCGGCTCAAGCTGGACACCAACGGGAGTCGGCCGGCCGTTTTGGCGGGGCTCCTGGAGGAGCGGCTGGTCGACGCCGTGGCCATGGACGTCAAGCTGCCCCTGGCACGCTACGGCGAGCTCACCGACGAGGCGGAGGTGGGGGAGCGGGTGGGCGAGAGCCTCGCCCTCCTCGCCGCGGGCGGCCTTCCCGTGGAGTTCCGGGCCACCCTGGTGCCGGGGCTGCACAGCCCGGCGGACCTGCAGACCATGGCCCGGGAGATCCCCGCCGGCGAAACAGTACGGGTGGCGCTGCAGCGCTTCCGGGCGGGGAGAACGCTGGATCCCGCCTACAGGGAATCGCGGGAGTTCACCAACGACGAGATGCACCGCTTCGAGGAGATCTTCAGGGAAGCGGGGCATCCCACCGAACTGCGGCTGTAACAGGAAAGGAGCGATTGATCATGGAACAGCGGAAGAAGGGCAATCGGACACGCTGCGAGGTCTATTCCCGGGTAGTGGGCTTCCTCTCCCCGGTCTCCCAGTGGAACAGAGGCAAGGCCGCCGAATTCGCCGACCGGAAGACCTTTGACGTCCAGGGGCTTGCGTCGGAGGGCGACTCCGTGGACAATAGGCAGGACTGAGCCGGACAGAATGCGGCTCTGCCGGGATGCATCCCGGCCAGACCACAACTGGAGGAATCGACGTTGAGCTATTACCTGCGTTGTATCGTCAAGGGCAGGGAGGTGCAGGGCCTCTGCGACGGCGAGGGAGCCCCCATCGCCCTCCTGGAAGGCTCCTACTTCGAGGGCGGCGCCAGACCGACCGGACAGACCGCGGCCTTCGAGGATGTGGAGCGCTTCCTGCCTCCCGCCACACCCGGCAAGATCATCGCCATCGGTCTCAACTACCGGGACCACGCCGAGGAGACCGGCCACGCCATCCCCACAGAGCCGCTGCTTTTCATGAAACCCTCCAGCGCCGTGGTGGGCCACGGCGCCGAGGTCTGGTATCCGCCCCAGGTGGGGCGCCTGGACTACGAGGCCGAGCTCGGCATCGTCATCGGCAGGAAGGCCTTCCGTATCGACGAAGCCGATGCCCTCGACGCCGTCCTGGGCTACACCTGCGCCAACGACGTGACGGCCCGGGACCTCCAGCAGCGCGACGGACAGTGGACACGCTGCAAGTCCTTCGACACCTTCGCGCCGCTGGGGCCCTGGATCCTGCTGGACAGCGACCCGAGACCGCGGGAGATCAGCATGCACCACAACGGTGCGGTGGTCCAGCACTCCACAACGGCCAACTTCATCTTCGACGTGCCCTTTCTCGTGGCCTACATCTCCTCGGTGATGACTCTGTCGCCCGGCGACGTGATCATCACGGGGACGCCGGCCGGCATCGGGCCTGTCGCGCCGGGTGACGAGATGACCGTGACCGTGGAGGGAATCGGCCGGCTGACCAACCGGATCGGCCGGTAGGGCCTGCAGAAACGGAAGACGCCGCCGCGCAGCACCGGAGCCCGGCGGCGTCTCTTCGGAAGGGGGAGCCCGGGTGGAAACACAGGAACAGACCGTTCGGATCAAGCGACGCTACCGTGTCAACAAAGGGAGAACGGCGCTTCTGCTGATCTCCTTTTCCCTGCTGGTGTCCCTTGGCTTCGGGCTGAGGCAGATCTTTGTCGAGGATCCCTGCAGGTGGGAGCAGAGCGCCCAGGAGGCCGCCACGCAGGAACCGCCCGCCGCCGAAGCGGGCCCCGCCGAAGGCAAGGGCGGAGCCGGCAGCAACGACGCCAGAACGCTCTTCGAGGTGGAACTGGCTGCCGATTCGGAGGACGCCGTCCAGCTCCAGGCCGTCCCCGTCACGGAGGACGACCCGGACAGCTAGGCCTCCCCGGCGAGCGCCATATCCACGGCGGCCATGGCCTGGGCCGTCATGGTGTCCACAATCGGTACCGACGTATCCCTCTGCTGCACCAGCAGCGGCAATTCCGTGCACCCTAGCACCGCCGCCTCGGCGCCTCCCCCGGCCAGCTCCTCGATGATCCCCACCAGCCGCTTCCTGGAAGCCTCCTCCAGCCTCCCGAAGGTGAGCTCCTCGTTGATGATCCTGTCGATCTCCCTGCGGTCCTCCTCGCGGGGGATGACCGTGGTGATCCCGTGCCGCTCCCGCAGGCGGGTGCGGTAGAATTCCCCTTCCATGGTGAAGCGCGTCCCCAGCAGCGCTGCGTGCCGTGCTCCCTGCGCCTTGAGCTGTGCCGCCGCGGCGTCGGCGATGTGGATCAGCGGCACCGAGGCCGTCTCCTCCAGACGGGGGAAACAGCGGTGGATGGTGTTGGAGCAGATCACCAGCAGCCCCGCGCCGGCCGTTTCCAGACGCCTGCCCACGTCCACCACCTCGGCGCAGATCGCGTCGAAGCGGTCGTCGGCCATCCAGCGGTCGATATGGTCGAAGTCGAAGCTGTACAGCAGGATATCGCCGGAATGGGTTCCGCCCAGCCGGGCCAGGACCTCCCGGTTGATGATCCGGTAGTACTCCACCGTGGACTCCCACGTGAGTCCCCCGATGAGTCCGATTGTTTTCATCGCAATCACCTCCGACACTAGTGTAGAATAGAACGGCAGACATTGCATCCACAGGCTGCAGGCAGCCCGCTCTTTGCATCCCGAAGCGGAGTCCTGTAGCCTGGAAGAGGAGGGATACCATGAACGAATGTACACAAACCAACCTGGCAGGCTCGCTGCGGGACATAGAGCCGGAACCCGAAACCGGCGGCTTCACCAAGCGGATCGTCTTCGGGCCCGGGAGATTCTGGGAGGACTACGTCATGCGGCTCTTCACACTGGCGCCGCAGGGCACCTCGCCGCACCACAGCCACCACTGGCCGCACTACATCCTGGTGCAGGAGGGGGCGGGCAGAGCGGTCATCGACGGCGACACCTACGAAATCGAGGCGGGCTCCTGGGCCCACGTGCCCCCCAATGTGGAACACCACCTGGAAAACGGCGGCGACGGGCCCTTTTCGTTCATCTGCATCGTACCCCGGCACGGCGAGCCATCGCTGCAGGAGTGAGACGACGCCCCGCAGCGCGCCCGCCCCATCGGTGCGTTCCACAGGGAACGCAGGGCGCCCCGAAGCGCCCCACAGACAGGACCCGGAACAAGGGGGTGGAACTGTGATGCCACAGAGAAGGGGCCCTGCCCCGGAGAACATCCGACTCTACGGATTCAACAACCTCACCAAGACGCTGAGCTTCAACCTCTACGACATCTGCTACGCCAGGACCCGGAGGGATTCCCGGGAATACATCGCCTATATCGACGAGGTGTACAACGCCAGGCGTCTCACCGACATCCTCACCGAGGTGTCGGACATCATCGGCTCGCGTATCCTCAACATCGCCGGCCAGGACTACGAGCCCCAGGGGGCCAGCGTGGCCATCCTGATCTCCGAGGAGGACGAACCGGAATCCGGCGGCAGCGACGCCGCCGCGGAGATGGACGAGGCACCCGGGCCGCTGCCGGAGACCGTGCTCGGTCATCTGGACAAGAGCCACATCACGGTGCACACCTACCCCGAGAAGCATCCCTACCAGGGCATCTGCACCTTCCGGGCCGACATCGACGTCTCCACCTGCGGTCAGATCTCGCCGCTGAAGGCGCTCAACTATCTGGTGCACACCTTCAACCCCGATATCTCCGTCATCGACTACCGGGTCCGCGGCTTCACCCGCGCCGAGGACGGCGAGAAGCTCTTCATCGACCACAGCATCAACTCCATCCAGAACTTCATCGCCCGGGAGACCCTGGACCGCTACCAGATGGTGGACACCAACATCTACCAGGAGAACATCTTCCAGACCAAGATGCTCCTCCGGGAGTTCCAGCTGGACGACTACCTCTTCGGCGCCGGCGAGGCGGAGCTGCAGCCTGCCGAGAAGACCCGTATCCGGCGGGCCCTGCGCAAGGAGATGCTGGAGATCTACTCCGGGCGGAACATCCCCTCCCTGCCGGAGGAGCGGCAGTGACGGCGGCCGGACGCCGGGTGGAGAAGGGGTGACACCGGCGGAACGGGACCGCGCCTGCATGGAAGCGGCGCTGGAGGAGGCCCGCCGGGCCGCCCGGGGCGGCGACGTTCCCGTGGGAGCGGTGGTCGTCGCAGACGGCGCGGTCATCGCCCGGGGGCGCAACCGGCGCGAGGAGCGCGGCGATCCGCTGGCCCACGCCGAGATGGAGGCCCTCCGGGAGGCCGCCGTGGAGCTGGGGCGCTGGCGCCTCGACGGCTGCACCCTCTACTGCACCCTGGAACCCTGCCCCATGTGCGCCGGGGCCATCGTCCAGGCCAGGCTCCCCCGGCTGGTCTACGGCGCCGCCGACCCCCGCGCCGGGACGGCGGGCACCCTCTACGACATCCCCCGCGACAGCCGGCTTGCCCACCGCTGCCGGGCCGCTGGCGGAGTGATGGCCCCGGAGTGCCGCCAGCTGCTGTAGGCCTTCTTTGCGCAGCGCCGCCGACAGCGGGGCTGAAACACCGCGGAAACCCCTGCCGCAGGCGCGGTTGCG
>JAIPGA010000088.1 GCA_021736445.1 Synergistales bacterium
CTCCCGCCTCGTACCGGCGGGCGTCGGTAATCCCCCGCTTCTGGATGGAGGAGGCCATGATGTTGACCGCGTCGTCCATGACGGCACAGAGATCGATCTCCGTGCGGCGTTCCGCCGCGCCGCCCCGGGTGTACTGCCGCTGCAGGGTCAGGATGTCGGAGATATGGGTGACGATGCTCTGGATCCGGTCGGTGGCGGCCCGCTGGTGCCGGGCGCGTTCGTCCAGCCGGGTAATCAGCTCGGCCACATAGTCGCAGAGGGCCCGGCCCTTCCCCGTCCCCAGCGCGGCATCCACGGCATCGGCCCTGGCGTCCAGCAGTCCCTGCAGCCGCTTGAGACCGTCGATCTCCGGCCAGTGCTCGGCGTTGCGGTACTCCACCAGCGTGGCCCCCATGCCGGCCACGGCGTTGCCGATATCGTGGAGCACTCCACTGGCGATCTCGATCTTCCCCGCCTGCCGGGCCTCCTTGACCGAAGCGCGGCGGATCTGTTCGTTCCGTGCAGCCAGGGCCCGCTCGGCCTCCTTGCGTTCGGTGATGTCCTCCAGCACCTCGATGGCGGCGGTCACCTTCCCTTCGCCATCGGTGATCGGCGAGGAGAGCAGATGGAAGGTACGTGTCCTTCCGTCCACGACGACCGTCCGTTCCCCCCGGTGGTGGCCGCCGTCGGCCAGCGTACGCGAGACCGGGCATCCCTCGGAAGGACAGTCCAGCGGCGGATTGTGGAGCGTGGCGTAGCAAAAGGGATACCCACTGCAGGCCTCACTGGAAAACCACCGCCGGAGCACCGGGTTGGCATGGACAATGCGGAAGGCCGGGTCGATCATCACCACGCCCACCGAGAGGCTCTCGTTCAGTGTCCGGAAGCGCTCCTCGCTCTCCCTGAGCACCGCCTCGGCCCGCTCCCGCTCGGCGATCTCGCCGGTGAGCCGTTCGTTCTTCTGCCGGAGCTCGGCGGTACGCCGCTCCACCAGCGACTCCAGATACTCCTGATACCGGCGCAATGCCTCGTCGGCCCTGCGACGCTCCAGGGCGATCTCCACCAGCCCCGCCACGGCCAGCAGCAGATTCAGCCGCTCCCGGGAGGGCCACTGCTCCGGCGGATAGCCCACCAGCAGAACCAGCCGCACCTGCCCCTCCTCCTGGAGAGGCAGGAGAACAGCCACATCCGCCGGGCCTTCCCGGATATCCAGAAACCCACTCTCCAGCACGCCTTCGGCGGCCCGACGGAGCGGCTCCGGCACCCCCTCTTCACGGAAAAAGGCCACCGACTCCGAAGCGTATCGACACTCCAGCAACCCGCGGTGGTCGTATCCGGCGAAGGCCGTCCAGACCGCGCCGTGGAAACGGGCCATCACGCCGGCGATCACCTCGCAGAGATCCTGCTGCAGAGAGCTCCCCGCGATATACTGGGCTGTCCGGACCAGTGCGGTGAAGGCCTCCGCACCCACCTCCGTTCCGCTCATGGTGCGTCCATTCCCCGCAGATAGAGGTGATCCCGGGAATCCCCCCAGGCCGCCGGGTTGGCCAGCCGGGACCGCTGGAGCAGACTCGCGGTGTCCTTCAGGACCCTCCGGAGACTCCGCCCCAGGGCGTACCACACCCCATGGCGTCCCCCTTCCGCAACAACCGTCAGATGCAGCACCGCTACAGACTCCCGCCGGACAGCACCGCCCCGGTCATCGCCGAGACGTTCCCGGGAGGCGCCTGGGGCGGCACCTCGCAACCCGAAGAGAGGATGAACCCGTCCCGTCCGGCGAAGAGAGCGAGCAGCCTGTCCGCAGCCGCCCGGATCTCCCGGGGCGTCGCCGTCACGAAGTCCAGCGGCTTGATGTTGCCGTCCACACAGAGGTCCAGCTCCATGGCCAGCACATCCTCCGGGGCGACACAGTAGTCCAGGTTGCCGATATCGGCACCGCAGCCGCGGTAGAGAGGCAGGATGGACTCCACCGGACCGGCGGTGTTGAACCACAGCGCCGCGGAACCGGCCTTGCGGAAGGCCTCGCCGAGGGCACGCAGACGGGGGCACTCGAACTCCCGGAAGAACTGAGCCGGCACCACCTCCGGCGACGCCGACGGATTGAACAGCATGATGCCGTGGGCCCCGGCATCCAGCAGCGCCAGCCCGAACCGGCGCACCGTCTCCGCGGCGAGGGCATGCAGTTGCTCGAAACGCTCCGGTTCGTCCATAACCAAATAGAGGGCGGCCTCCAGCCCCATCAGCTGGGATGCCAGTGTCAGCGGACCCGCTATGCAGCCGATTACCGGGACCTCGTCGCCCAGTTCGCGCCGCAGGATCGACGCGGCCCGCAGCAGCTCCGGCATCCGCCCCGAGGAGCGGGGATCCGGCGGTTCCAGAACGTCAAGCTGCTCGGGGGCCTGCACCGCGTAGCGTTCCACCGTAGGGTATTCCCCCCTGCGGTAGCGCAGTGTGGACCCCGTCGCCTCTGTCTCCACACCCAGGTCCATAGCGGCGAAGACCGCATCGTGACCGTAGTACTCCTGCGCCCGCATCTGCCCCTCGGCGATCGCCTCCCCGCTGGTGATGTATGCTTCCAGCGGCATCCCATTCATCACGCCCGCCTGTCCGAAGACCTGGGGCACCACCGGCGTCCGGTCGGCAGGCTCCAGGCGGACGGCCGCCAGGACACGCTCCATGGCGTTCACGACACCGCCCCCTCGTCCAGTTTTTCCAGATAGGCCGCCCCTTCAAAGACCGACTGGGCCACATAGTCCACGTCCAGCTGCTCCGGTGTGAGCTGTTTCAGCGCCGCCCCGCCGGCAAGAACCCAGGTACCGGCAAGCGCGCTGTCCCGCTCCACCAGAGCCGGGCGAACGGCGCGCACCTGGGGGATAATCGTGGAGATCAGGCCGCTGATACCCACCGCCAGCGGACGGTGCTCCGCCACCGCCGCCACCAGCCGGTCCATCGGGCAGTCCTTTCCGCAATCCACCACCGTAAACCCCTTGGCGGTGAGGACCATACGGAGGATATTCTTGCCCAGGTCGTGGACATCGCCCTCCAGCGAAGCCAGCACAACACTCCGATTCCGCCAGGCGGCGGGCGCCGCCTCGTCGGGGTAGAGCGCCTTCATCACCGCCATCATCGCCCTGCCGGCGAGCATGATCTCCAGCAGGTTGAACTGTTCCAGCGTGCACTTGGCATCCAGCCGCTCCATGGCGGTTTCGATTCCCTCGACGATAATGCTCCGGTATGAAAAGCCGTCGGCGAGCAGAGCCTCCGCAGAGGCTACGGAGGCCGCCGCGTCTCCCTCCAGCAGCCGTTCCACCAGCTCTTGCGTTCTGTCCCCTCCGTCTGCCATGTCCTCGTCGCCCGCCTCTCTTCGGACAGCCATAGGTCACCGTCGCCCATGGAAACATTTTCTCCACATCTTTACTGCAAATAGCTAAAGCATTTGATGTTCTCATTCTACGCAAAGAGGTAAGGCAGTGCAAACCGCCATCCGCCGGAGGGAGGGGCTTTCCTGAAAATGTTACACCTTCGTTATCCGCCCTGCCTCACAGACAGGGCGGTACCAGGCACAAGACCCCCATAAGCCGCCCTGGAGGGCTCCGTGGCAAACAGACCGCCGCAACCTGTCGTCACAACAAGCCTGGGGACCGGCAATGCCGACGGCGTCCTCCTTCGGATTTCCCCGATCCTCTTCAGGAGCGCAATGGGATTTTCGGAAAACTATGGTAGCAATGTGAACATTATGGTAGAATACGCAAGGCCACATGTGAACACTGTAACTATACCTGAGAGGAGCGGATTTGGAGGATGGAAGTCAAAGTGGACGGCATCAAGTCGAGCTACGACGCAGTCATTGTCGGTAAGAGCGCCGGGGGGCTCACGGCAGCCACGGCAGCCAAGAGGATCTACCCGGAAAAGGAGATCCTGGTGATCGACAACCAGCAGATCTCCATGATCCCCTGCGGGATCCCCTACATCTTCGGGACCCTGGCCACCATCGACGACAACCGACTGCCGTCGGAGAAGATGCTGGACGGGGCGGGTGTGGACCTGCTGATCGACGAGGTGACCGAGATCGGCGCGGACTGCAAGAGCGTCTTCACCAGGGGCGGCAACTCGATCACCTACGACAAGCTGCTGCTGGCCACGGGCTCGCGCCCCACACGGCCGAAGGTGAAAGGCTGCCATCTGGAGAACGTCTTCACCGTTCCCAAGACCTATGACTACCTCAAAGAGATGCGCTCCAAGCTCGACGACGTGCAGGATGTGACGATCGTCGGCGCCGGTTTCATCGCCCTGGAGGTGGCCGACGAGATCCGCAAGATGGGCAAGAACGTCACCGTCCTCTACCGCAGCCGTGTGCTCCGCAAGAGCTTCGATCCCGAGTTCGGCGATATGGTGAAGGAAAAGCTGGAGAATGCGGGCATCAAGATGGTCCACGACAAGCTGGTAGAGCTGAAAGGAACCGAGAAGGTCAGCGGCGTGGTGCTGGAAGAGCTGAAAGGAACCGAGAAGGTCAGCGGCGTGGTGCTGGAAGAGGGCGGGGAGATCAAATCCGACATGGTGGTATTCTCCATCGGCTACCAGCCCAACGACAGCCTGGCCGTGGACGCCGGCCTGGAGGTCACCAAAAACGGCATCCGCACCGACGAATACATGCGCACCTCCCAGCCGGACATCCTGGCCATCGGGGACTGCGCCGAACCGCGGGACTTCTTCACCGGCAAAGCCAGCGGCCAGATGCTGGCCTCCACGGCCACCTTCGAAGGCCGCGTGGCGGGGGCCAACATGTTCCAGATCAAGCTGGTGAAAGAGAGCAAGCGGAACATCGGGATCTACTCCACCGACATGGCCGGCATTGCCCTCGGCGTGGCGGGCCTCACCGAGACAGCCGCCACCGCAGAGGGCTTCGAGATCGTCACCGGGGTCTTCAGCGGCGCCGACCGGCACCCCGGCAAGTTCGAGGACACCTCCACCATCCACCTGAAGCTGATCTTCTCCAGGGACCGCGGCGCCATCCTCGGCGCGGAGCTCGCCGGCGGCAAGAGCGTCGGCGAGATGACCAACATCCTGGGGCTGGCCATCCAGAAGCGCCTCACCGCCTCGGAGATCTACACCGTCCAGTTCGGCACCCACCCCCACCTGACGGCCTCGCCGGCGGCCTACCAGATCGTCAAGGCCGCCGAGGACGCCCTGGCCAAACTCAAAAACTAGCCTCCATCGCAAGGGAAAAACCAACGTCACGGGGCCGGGCGCTTGTTGCGCCCGGCCCGCTTTTCGTATGTACCCTTCCTTCCCACTGCAGGACGCAGCTTTCGCTTGCCAGATATCCGGGAGGAGAGGGTGCTCTGAGCGTACCGTTCCAGCAGAATAAAAAAGTAAAAACCCGAGAGGGGTATTGCGGAAATGTTCAGAATAGCGTATGCTCTGGCCGATGTTCCACCGATATATCGGTTGGATCTCGGATAACCCACCTTCAAAAGGAATGTGTCTATGGCCCCGAAAACCGAACAAGCCTACAACACCATCAAAAGAGAGATCATCACCGGAAGGCTTACGAATAATTCGACGATTTCCGTGAACGCGATTGCGAAACGTCTTGGGATGAGCAAGACACCGGTGCGGGATGCCTTTAAAGAGCTGGAATCGCAGGGCTTTGTGCGTATCTTCCCCAATCAGGGGATTGTGATCCAGGAGCTTACGGTGATGGAAGCGACGCAGATGTACGAACTCCGTATTGCTCTTGAGAGCTATCTCTTGAAACAGATCGTCCCCATACTGACGGAACAGCACCTGGACAGACTGCGGGAACTGCTTTCGCTCCAGGAAGCGGCCATGAAGCGGAATGATCCCTATGAGTTCATGCAGTATGACAACCAACAACACCTCTTTTTACATGAGATTTATTACAACCCCATGATCTTCGATGTTATCAGTCGACTGATTGACCGCATCTTTTATGGAGGTGTTCAGGCGCTCAGCCTCCCCGGAAGGATGGAGGCCACATTGCACGAACATACATCCATTGTAGAGGCGCTTGAAGCACGCAACCTGGAAAAGACCATCAGGGCTTTGGAGTATCACTTCAGTCGGGGACTTTCATCGACCACCACGTCCCTTGAGAGGTATCTACAGGGGTAATCAATCTCCTGCTGGTTACGCGATACAAATCTGTTCAGGGAGGTCATGTTATGCGAAGGAAAGTGGGCGTTCTGTGTCTGACGGGGATTCTTGCTGTTGGTTTTATGATGTTCTTTGGGGCAACAAATCAGGTGTCCGCGGCTGAAAAGGTTCGGTTTGGGATTGCTGTTTCCGAGAAATCCACGTGGTATGAAGGCGCCCAGAGGTTCGCGGAGCTGATCCACGAAAGGACCGACGGGAAGTACGAGGTCGAGCTGTATCCCAGTGACCAGCTCGCCGCAGGCAACATCATCAAAGGCCTGGAAATGCTCAGGATGGGTGGAACGGATATCGATATGCGATCCACCATCATCTACACGACGGTGGATCCCAAGTTTACCGTTCCCCTCATGCCGTGGCTTGTTCCCTCCTATGAGCAGGCGGACAAGGCGATGAACGGCAAAGGCGGGGCGATGCTCTTCGATCTCGTCAAGGCCAATGGTATCCAGCCCCTGGCCTTTGGTGAGTCGGGATTCAGGCAGCTGACGAACAACGTGCATCCCATCAAAGAGCCTGCCGATCTCGAGGGGTTGAAGATCAGGGTTCCCACTATCAAGATGTTCATCAGTCTTTTTAAAGCCCTCGACGCCGATCCCACCTCGATCAACTTTGGGGAACTCTTTGCTGCCCTGCAGCAGGGGACGGCTGACGGCCAGGAGAATCCCCCGGATGTCATCGCTTCCGCGAGGGTGCAGGAAGTCCAGAAGTACATGTCTCTGTGGAATGCCTCCTATGATCCGATCATCATGGGTGCGAGCACAAGATTCTGGTCCCAGCTTGATGCTGATGAACAAAAGATTTTCATGGGCGCGGCGAAGGAAGCAATGGATTACCAGAAGCAGCTTTCCAGAGAGAAGAATGCAGAGCTGATCGAGGAATTCCAGAACGATATGGAAGTGACGAAGCTGACTGCGGAGCAGATCCAGGCGTTCAAGGACGCGGCACAGCCTGTATATGACGAATACGAAGATATCATTGGCATGCAGCTTCTGGGAGCATTTGGCTACACGAAATAGCTCAGCGTTATTTCGGACGGGGGAGTGATATCCCCCGTTCATTTTTTGTGTTTGGGGGAAGTGTTTTGAGACTTATTGATTACCTTGAAGAGCTTTTGGTAGTGACTAGTCTCTTGGTAATGGTTATTGTCAATTTTGGTAACGTTATCTCCAGATACTTGATACATGCATCCTGGTCTTTTTCGGAAGAGATTATGGTAATTCTTTTCGTTTACAATAGTTTTCTGGGTGCGTCGATCGCATATAAGCGGGGAGCTCACCTTGGTTTTACAGCGCTTACGGACTTGTTGCCGGTCTCGTTGCGGCGCAAGGTTGTTGTGCTGATCGGGATGCTGACAGTGGCCCTGATGGCTGTGCTTTCCAAAGCCGGTTATGAGATGGTGCAAAGCCAGATGATGTTCAATCAGAGAACCCCCGCACTAGGACTGCCGGAATGGCTTGCCGGTGCTTCGGTTCCCTTAGGCGCGCTCCTGATTATACTGCGTGTGATCCAGTCAACGATCATCGAGCTCAGACTCTTGCAGGTTGAATCCTTTGAAGGCGAGCAGGGGGGAGATGCGTGATGGCCTGGATTCTGTTCGGTATCTTTGCGTTGGCTCTTCTGCTGGGTGTGCCAATCTCTATTGCTCTTGGCGTTTCGGCCATTACTTCGCTGATTTTGTTCGGTTTCCCTCTATCGATGTTTCCCGCGGTGATGTATGCCTCGCTGGGGAAGTTTACGTTGCTGGCGATTCCCTTCTTTGTCCTTGCCGGTGTGATCATGGAATATGCGGGGATTTCGAAGCGTCTTGTAGCCTTTGCCAATGTCATGATGGGGCATGTGACTGGTGGCCTGGCTGTTGTGACGGTTGTTGTCTCCTGCTTTTTTGCCGCCATCTCCGGTTCCGGTCCGGCGACGGTTGCCGCGATTGGGGCGATATTGATGCCCGCCATGGTTGAGGCAGGGTATGATAGAGGGTTTGCCTCGGCATTGACGGCGGCTTCCGGCAGTGTGGGGATTGTGATTCCTCCCAGCATTGCCTTTGTCGTCTTCGGGGTGCTGGCGGAGGTGTCGATCGGCAAGCTCTTTATGGCCGGTATTGTCCCGGGGGTCATCCTGGGGATCTCCCTGATTGTTGTCAGTCTCTTGCTGCTGAAGAGAAACAGCGGCTCCCTGAAGAAGGGCCGGCGGCACACCTGGGGGGAGCGGTGTCATGCTTTCAAGGATGCGATATGGGGGCTTCTGGCCCCGATTATCATCCTTGGGGGTATCTACGGTGGCATTGTGACGCCTACGGAAGCGGCGGGGATCGCGGTGGTCTACGGGTTTTTCGTGGGTTTTTTCGTCTATCGGGAGATCAGGATCAAGGATCTCTGGCGCCTCCTCGTTGATGCTTCGGTGGGCTCCGCGGTTGTGATGTTTATCATCGCCTTTGCCAGCGTATTCGCCTGGCTGTTGACGACAGGTCAGATCGCCAGCTCCATTGCGGAGAACATGCTTGGTCTGACAGACAATAAGTATGTGTTGTTGTTTTTCATGAACGTCATCTTCCTTGTTGCGGGGTGTTTCATTGACGCGGCATCGGCCTTTTTCATCTTTGTTCCGATTATGCTTCCCGTGATCCATCACATCGGTGTCGATCCGGTGGTGTTTGGCGTTTTCATGACCATGAACCTGGCGATCGGCATGGCAACCCCTCCCATAGGACTGGATATCTTTATGGCATCGAATATCGGGAAGGTCCCGTTGAAGGTGATCTCCATAAAAGTGATTCCCTTTGTGTTGGCCAGCCTGGTTGCGCTTGCCTGTGTCACCTACATACCCCAGCTTTCCCTGTGGTTCCCGCATCTGTTGGGGATGTAGCGATGATCCCGGAGAGGAGAGATTGATGAAGCTAACGGTGGTTGTTGAGAATTTTGCGGAAACCCCTCGTGTTGTCGCTGAATACGGATTGAGCATACACCTGCAGGATGGCGACACGCAGGTTCTTATGGACACAGGACAGGGTAGGGCGTTGATGCCCAATATGGATGTACTGGGGATCAGACCGGAAACCATCGATCATCTTGTGTTGAGCCACGGTCACTTTGACCATACGGGAGGTATGGAGGCGTTTCTCCTGCGCTCCGGCAATATCCCCCTGTGGGCCCATGAGGATCTTGAAATGCCGCATACCCGCCTGCGGAACGGCGAGCCATGTTTCATCGGCTGCCACATCAACAGTGATGCACTGGAGATGAACACCGTGCGGGGACTGACACAGGTCACCGAAAATATCTGGGCGCTGGAGATTCCTGTGGAACACCGCGATATGGCGTTTGTCAGCCGTACGGATCATCTGGTTGTTCCCGATGGGGATTCCTGGAAGCCCGATCTCTTCCCCGACGATCTCTCCCTGGTTGTGAAGGGGGACAGAGGTATCAGCGTCGTGCTGGGCTGTGCGCATGCTGGTGTGGTGAATATCCTTGAAGAAGTGGCGAGATATTTCGACACCAGGAGGTTTCACACGGTGGTCGGCGGGATGCATCTTGCCGGTCAGACTGAGGAATTTGTTTCCCAGGTGACTGGGGCGTTGACTTCCCGGTTTGCGGTGGAACAGTGGAGGCCCTGCCACTGTACGGGGTTTAAAGCCGCCTGTGTCCTTTCCGGTAAAGCAGGGGACCTGTCGTGGGCGGGTGCCGGGACACGGCACGAGCTCTGAAACAGAGAGCCGGTATGGACAAAAGTGGAGTTCGGGGGATCCGGACGACGAGGTTTCCGTTGCTGAGTGGATGACGTATGATAAGATATGCTTCTTTGAAGTGGGAACGCAGTGCATGCTGGCGATCGGAAGGCGGTGCCCGCCGGATTGTCTCTGCAATCCTTGACGAGGCCGGCACAGGTTATGCTGTGGAGATCATGCCAGGGTAGCACCAATGCCACTGAGAACATGAGGGGC
>JAIPGA010000089.1 GCA_021736445.1 Synergistales bacterium
AACCCAACCAGAGAGGTGACCCCATTATGCCCCAAACGCTCGCTCCTTTCCACCTTCAATCCGAGATCCGGAACAACAATACAACCGCCAAAGCCGGAGGCGTTCTCCCGCTGCAGATGCTGCACGCCACCGGTGTCCTTGAGACCGCCGATTCCATCGGCTTGCGGTCCAACCGGGGATAAGGTTTTGAGGGCGATGCGGCAAACCCGCCTTCGCTTGCGTATTTTGTGGTGAGAGGGCAGCGGAGGAATCGAAGATCAAATCGTGTAATTAAAAATCACAATTGGAGGCAGCATGAAAAAATTAACGGTATTAGCTATATCTATCTTAATCCTCTTTGCATCAATGGTGTCGGCACAGGATTTCTCATCTTTATTTCCGTTTGAACGATTTTCGAAGTGGATGGGTTCAACGACTCTTGAAGGGTATCAGATGGCCGGTGTGGAAGACATGTCTACAGACACGACTGTTTCAGACAGGAAATATCGAGCAATCTTTACCGGCAATCAGGGGATGATCAATGTCCAGCTCAGTCAGGAAAGGTTTTTTTACGATTACAAACAGGGCAATGATTTTCAAAATGCAGCTAGCTCCAATATAAAAGGGCTTGAAACAGTCTACCTCAGCAAGCCCCAAATGCCCATGTCCTTTATCAGGGTAAGAGTCCCTCAGTACAAAGCGACCTTCTCGATTATGTCGTCGCCCCAAAAAGATCAAAAGTCAATGGAAGTCTGGCTTGAGGAGATAGGAATCTACAGACATTTCAAGTAGACCCCCCTGAGGCAACATTGCGACCAGGGGCGGCCCTCGGCGTACTTGTGCATGATGCCTGAAACAAGCGTCTGGCGGGGCAGGCCTTCCCGTGCGGCGATCCGCTGCGGTCGCAGCGGATCGTTCTACCACAGGCGGATGCTGGTGCGCCTGTGGTAGTGCAATGCCTTTTGTGCCGCCTCGGTGTACCGCCCGGCTTTCCGTTCGTAGTCGGGGATCCGCTCCCACTGGTCCTGTTCCAGGGAGCGGATCAGTTCCTCTTCTTCTTCCCTGATGTTGTTCATATCTCTTCCTCTTTGTATGGCGGACCCCGGAAATGGCCGCCGGCTCCATTGCCTCCGATGTCCGCAGAGCGTTTCCCGTCGATCAGGCAGGTGCGGCGGTTGCTCTTCCCCTTGCCCACGCATCCTTCCAAGGACAGCGGGAAACCCGGATGCCCCGGCGATGGGGATCCCGTTTACTCCCACCACCGCGGCGGGAAGGTGGGCGGGGCGAGGGTCTCGCCGTCCAGGGGGGTGAGGACGATGGCGCCGGTGGCGGTGGTGCGGGCCTGGAAGCCTTCCAGAGCCGTGCCGCCGTCGTACCGGGCGTAGGCGGCGCTGCCGTTCTCCCTGTCGAAACGATAGACATCGGTGCGGCCTGTGGCGATCCAGCGGAGCTGGGTTCTGGTGACGGGGCGTGCGGTCTCCCGCAGGGTCCAGTGTTTCACCTCCGGGCTCTCGCCGTAGACGAGCCGCGCGCCGGCGGTCTCCCGGGTCGCCCGGGATGTCCAGCCTATGGCCGGTTCGGGGGGCTCCCGGTGGGCGGTTGTGCGGGTGGGGCCGCTGCTCCGCAGGCCTCCGGGGGTGCTGTCGGCCTCCGCGGCGGCCTGGCGGAAGGCGGCGAAGGCGGGGTCGGCGGAGTCCCGGGTGATGGTGAAGTGCCGCGGTTCCAGGTTGATGCCGCCGCCGATCTCGACGATGTAGGTGGTCTTGCGGCCGGCCAGGCGGTTGTAGCGTTCCGCCGCGCTGTTGTACCGATTCCGCAGCCCTTCGTACTCGGCGACCCTCCTGTTGTGGACCCCCACCTGCCGGTTGTAGGCCTCCGGGTTCCCGGCGAGGCGGTCCAGCTCCGCCTTGGCCTGCTCGATCTCCTTCCGTTTGCGGTCCAGTCTTCCCCGCAGCTCCCCGAGCCGATGATCCAGCGCGTTGCGCTCCGTCGGCGCGCGCTCGGCGATCGCTCCGCCTGCGTGCATGCCGAAGGCCTCCAGGTCGTCTCTGGTCTCCAGGATCGAGGCCAGCGGCCGGTGGCGCACCTCGCGGTAGGCGGGGCCCGGGCTGTCCGGCCGCAACGCCTGGAAGGCCGCGTACTCCTCGGGCGAGGGGAACACCGCTTCCACCTGCCGGCGGAAGCGGTCCGACAGGGCGTGGACGGCGATGTCGGCGGGCGTCGCGTTCCGTCCCTCCGCCAGCACCGAGACGGCGAGGAGCTGGGTCTGCTCCTCGGGGGTCTCCACTTTGGGGATCTCCACGGCCAGCAGGGCGTCCAGATCCAGGGCGCCGGTGTCCGTCTGTCTGAGCCAGGCGGCGATGCCCATCAGCCGGGCCGCCGACCGCAGTTCGTCCAGCTCCGGGAAGAGTTCGGCGTAGGCGTCGTAGTGGGCGTTCAGATGGTCGATGTTCCGGCGGATCGAGGCGGGCAGGGCGGCCCTCCGGTCCCGCTCGAAGGCCCGGGCGGATGCGAAGTCCCCCCGGCTGCGCTCGGCGTCGGCGGTGAAGGTGGGGCTGGCGATGTAGGCGGAGCGGCCGGACCGGCCTGTCTCCACCCGGACGGATTCGGGATAGAACCAGAACCGTGCGCCGATCCAGTCCTTCTGCGGCGGCGCGCCCTGCAGCAGGTCCACCTCGGAGCTGGTGCGGAAGGAGGGGATCCGCCGCCGCACCGTCTCCCGGATGTCCCGGCGGGAGTCGGGGTCCAGGCCGCAGGTGAGCGTCTTGAAGCGCTTGTCGGCCGCCAGGACCACGGCGCCGATCCGGGTGCCTTCCAGATAGCCGCCGAGGTTGACGTTCACCCTGGTGGGGTCCCTGTGGGGGTCCAGACTGATGAAGGGCTCGTTGTCGCCGCAGTGGACGGCCGCCCGGTAGGCCACGGCGAGGTCGGCCAGGGAGACCGGCTTACCCAGCAGGGTGGTCCCTTCGCCTTCCTCCGCGTAGAGGACCAGCCCCTCCCGGCTGTCCAGACGGGCCCCGGCGAGGGCTCCGGCTCCGCCGAAGAAGGCCTCCAGGGCCTCCAGGTCCAGAGCGGCGCCCCGCGGGGGGAAGCCCTCCCGCTCCACCACGTAGGGCCGCGGGTCGAGCCGCAGGGTCCGGCTGGCGTAGTCGTTGGTGAAGGCGTAGACCTCCACGGTCAGCGGGGCGTCCTGGGGCGCCAGCTTTGCCAGGGGGTGCCGGATGACGGGGTAGTGGCGGCGGTAGAGGGCCTCTGGGTCGTCGCCCTGGAGGAAGACCCGCGCGGTGCCGGCCAGGTCGGCGGCGATCTGCATCCGCCCGCCCCGCAGGAGGGCGCACCAGGCCGGTTCGGCGGGGCGGTGGGCGTAGAGGTCGACAACGTTCACGAAGGGCCTCTCCCCGGCGCCCTGCTGGAGGGAGACGATGGGGGAGAGCGCCGACGAGCGGGGTTCGAAGAACGGCTGGAGGAGCCCCCGGCGGATGGGGCCCCGGAGCGAGTCGGCGATGGTCTCGCCGGTGCGCACCAGTCTGGCGGTGTCCACCAGATCGGCGTAGCTGATAGCGATCTGTTCCCTTTCCCCTGTGAGGGGCCGCCCCCCGGCGGGGATGGCCCGGCCATTCAGCGTGACGCACAGCAGGAGAAGGACCAACAGAAGGATCCCCCGGTTTCGCGTGGTTCCCATGGTTCCCTCCAGACAGCTCTGTCGCCTTCCGTCGGAGGGGTTCCCGGCGGGCTGCTAGTATCCCTTGCGCTTCAGGTGGTTGCGGAAGACATCCAGCGCTTCGTCCATGCCCTTCCGCCCGAAGCCGATACGGAAGCGCTCCCACTGGACATCCATGAGCTCCGACCAGTAGATCCGGGGCGGCAGCAGGAGGACGCCGCTCTCGTCGATCAGCTCCTCGCAGAACGTGTCGGTGCTGCCCGGGCCCCTGTAGGCGGGGAAGGCCACGGCACTGCCGTCAGGGCGCTTCCAGTCGAAGAGATGGGGGAACTCGCCGAAGAAGCTGTCCAGCTTCTCCAGGTTGCCCCTGAGCAGGTTGCGGTTCCGCTCCAGGATGGTGTCGCGGGCGCGGAGGGCGATCAGGGCCAGCTGCTCGCTGGGCGCGGAATTGCAGAGTGAGAGGTAGAGCTTGGTGCGTTCCAGCAGTTGCAGCTGCTCGCGGTCCTTGCAGGCGATCCAGCCCAGGCGGAGCCCCGCCAGACCGTAGGCCTTGGACATGACGTTCAGGGAGAGTCCCTTCTCGTAGGCGTCCACCGCCTGGGGGAGCCGCACCGACGGGTCCATCTCCACGCCCCGGTAGACCTCGTCGCTGAACAGATAGATCCCCCGCTCCCGGCAGAGCTCCACCAGGGCCTCGAAGCGGCGGCGCTCCAGGATGGCCCCTGTGGGGTTGTTGGGGAAGTTGACGGAGATCACTTTTGTGGTCGGCCGCAGGGCTGCGCGCACCCTGTCGATGTCCAGCTGCCAGTTGTCGTCCTCCTCCAGCACCACGCCGGAGACCTGGCAGATGTCAAGAGGTATTGTTTCGGCGGCCTGGTAGTTGGGCACCACCACGATCGCGTGGTCGCCCTTGTCGAGCAGGGTGTGCATGGCCACGTAGATGCCCTCTTCGGCGCCGGCGAAGCAGAGGATGTCCTCCGGTTCCACGGTGTCGTAGGTGTCCGCGATCTCCCGCTGCAGCTCAGGCAGGCCGTAGATCTCGGTGTAGCCCAGGTAGAGGTTCATGAAGGCATCGCGGTCCCCGTCGCTCGCCAGAGCCAGCAGTTCGTTGATGGTGGTGCTCTGGATGTCCGAGGCGGTCAGGTGGTAGGGCGCTTTGAACTCCCACTTGCCCAGGTAGTTCTCCAGTTCGAATTGTCGCACAGGTTGTCCCCCTTGCTTGCGGATGGATGCCTCCGCATTATGCCCGATTCACGGCGATCCGGCCACCCTGGGGGCGATGTCGTCCAGGGTGACGAAGCGGTAGCCGCGGTTCCGGAGGCGGCGGATCAGCTCGGGCAGGGCCTCCAGGGTGGCCTCGCTGCCGTTGTGGAGCAGGACGATGTCGCCCCGGGAGACATTGCGGACCACCCGGCGGATCACCACATTGGGGTCGGTGACGTCCACATCGGCGCCGTTGATGGTCCAGAGCACCGTGGCGAGGCCCTCCCGTTCGGCCTCCTCCAGGGTCCTGCGGTTGTAGCGCCCGCCCGGCGGGCGGCAGAAGCGGGGCATCTCCCCGGTGATGGCGCGGATGGTGTGGCTGCACATGCGCCACTCCAGGTGGACGTTCTCGATGGGGAGTTCCGTGAGGTCGTAGTGGTGGTGGGTGTGGTTGGCGATGGTGTGCCCCTCGTCGCGGATCCGCCGCAGCGTGTCGGGGGCCACGGCGGCCATCTTCCCCACCACGAAGAAGGTGGCGTCCACATCCCGCTCCTTCAGGATATCCAGAATGGCGTCGGTGCTTCCGGGACGGGGGCCGTCGTCGAAGGTCAGGGCGATCTCCTTCCGGGCCGTGTTCCCCTGGGCGATCACCTGGGGGGCGGCCTCCGGCGGGAGGAGCGTGAGACAGAGCAGCAGCGTTGCCGTCAATACCGCAATCCGTCGCATGGCAGGTTCCTTTCTTTGCGTCCATGGTTTCCGTCACGATCTTACCGCCAACAGTAGCCCAGCCGCGGGCGGGCCGTCAAGCACCAATTGAAAGGATTGCAGAAAAGGGGTGCGGGTGTCTTGTGCCGGATGGTTATGCCAGTGCGGGGTGCCGGCCCGGGAAAACTGGACCTGTTGGTGCGGAGAATGTGACAGCGGCGGCGGACTGTGGTAGAGTAGCATCCGGAACGAAGATGAGAGAACAACAGATCACAGGGGAGCCGGTCGGACCGGCTGAGAGGGGGCTGAGGCCCCGACCCTCGGAACCTGATCCGGGTTATACCGGCGTAGGGACGATGTGGACCGCCGCACCTTCGGGTGTGGTGCGTACGGATACCTCCGCCGGACCCGGTGCGGAGGTTTTTTTGATGCTCCATGTGGACGATGTGACCAAACGATTCGGCGATCTCGCCGTGATCGACGACTTCTCGATGCAGCTCCGGCGGGGCGGGTTCACCGTCCTGGTGGGGCCCTCGGGCTGCGGCAAGACGTCGCTCTTCGACCTGCTCTGCGGGGTCTGGCCCAGGGACGCCGGCACGCTCGCCTGGGCGGGGCGGACCCTGCCGGATCTGGGCGGGGTGACGGCCTACATGCAGCAGAAGGACCTCCTCCTCCCCTGGTTCTCCCTGCTGGACAACGCCCTGCTGCCGCGGACCGTCCGGGGCGAGCGGGGGCCGGCCGTGCGGGAGGAAGCGCGCGGGCTTCTGGGGCACTTCGGCCTGGAGGGCTTCGCCCACTATCTCCCCGGGCAGGTCTCGGGGGGGATGCGCCAGCGCTGTGCGCTGGTGCGCACGCTGCTCTTCGATCGGGAGCTGGTGCTGCTGGACGAACCGCTCTCGGCGCTGGACGCCATCACCAGGCGGCGTCTCCAGGGGTACCTGCTCTCCCTCCAGAGCGACTATGGCCGCACCCTCCTGATGATCACCCACAGTATCGAAGAGGCCCTCCTGCTGGGCGAGGAGGTGCTGGTGCTCTCCGGGCCGCCGCTGCGGATCATCCGCAGGGTGGCGCCCGCCTCGCCGCGGCCCCGCCGTATCGACGATCCCGAGCTGGTGGCGCTGCGCCGCCGGATCCAGTGCGAGCTGGAAGGGGGGAGCGCGGCGTGACCTCCCGGATGCTCTCCCTCCTGTTGCTGGTTGTCTTCGCGGCGCTCTGGGAGGCGGCCTGCCGCTTCTACCAGCTGCCTGATTTCATCCTGCCCGCGCCCTCGGATGTGCTGGCCGCTGCGGTCACCCGCGCCCCGCTGCTCTTCACCCATGCGCTGACCACAGTGGCGGAGATCGTTCTGGGGATCCTGCTGGCCCTGGCCGCGGCGCTGCCCCTGGCGGTGGCCATGTTCGGTCTGCCAGCGCTGGAGCGGGCCCTGTCGCCGCTTCTGGTGGCCTCCCAGGCGATCCCTGTCTTCGCTCTGGCGCCGGTGCTGGTGGTCTGGCTGGGCTTCGGGATGGCGAGCAAGGTCTTCATGGCGGCGCTGATCATCTTTTTCCCCATCACCGTCAGCCTGCTCCAGGGGTTCAAGAGCTGCGGCCGGGAGTACCGGATGCTCTTCCGGCTTATGGGCGCTTCCTTTAGCACCCAGCTGCGGCTGCTCTTCTGGCCCTGGGCGCTGCCCTACTTCTTCGCCGGGTTGCGGGTGGGCGTGTCGGTGGCCACCATCGGGGCGGTGATCGGCGAGTGGGTGGGTGCCAAGCAGGGGCTGGGCTACCTGATGATCCAGGCCAACGCCCGCCTGCAGGTGGATCTGGTCTTCGCGGCCATCCTCTACCTTTCTGTCATGGGGCTGGGGCTCTGGATGCTGGTGGGGCGGCTGGAGCGCGCCTGCGTCCGGTGGAAGGGCTGACAGGGCATATAATGGAAAGGAGTCGATAGACATGCATCTCCCAGACAGCTACGCCATGCGGAACGCCAGGCTGCGCCGGCTCACCATCGCCGGGCTCCTGGCGGGGACGGCGGTGCTGCTCTCCGGGGTGGCGATCCCGGTGGGGCCCACCAGGTGCTTCCCCTTCCAGCATGCCGTCAATGCGGTGGCGGGGGTCCTGCTGGGTCCCTGGTGGGCGGCGGGCTGCGCGTTTGTCAGCAGCCTGGTGCGGAACATGATCGGCACCGGCACGCCCTTCGCCTTTCCGGGGAGCATCCCGGGGGCGCTGGCGGTGGGGTTCGCCGCCCGCATCCTGCGCCGGGACTGGGCGGCCTTCGCCGAGCCGCTGGGCACCGGCCCCGTGGGGGCCACACTCTCGGCGCTGCTGATCGGCCCGGCCATGGGGGGCACCATGGGTGTGGGCGCTCTGATGGCGGCCTTCCTGGCCAGCAGTGTGCCGGGGGCGCTGCTGGGTTTTCTGGCGCTGGTCAATCTGCGCAAACTGGGGGTCCTCCGGGACACCTGCGAAGGGTGAGTGAACATGAAAGTGAAAACGATGTTTCCTGCGGTGGCGGCACTGATGCTGTGGGCCGCTGCGGTTCCGGCCGCCGAGCCGGTGACGGTGATGCTGGAGTGGTACCCTAATGTGGACCACCTGCCCCTCTATGTGGCCCGGGAGGAGGGCTTCTTCGCCGACGAGGGGCTGGAGGTGGAGATCCTCAACCCGTCGGACACCTCCTCGTCCTTCCGGCTGGCCGTTGCGGGGCGGGTGGATGTGGCGGTCACCTACGAGACCCAGGTGCTGCGCTCCCTCGCCGAGGGGGTGCGCTCCACCGTGGTGGGGACGCTGATCGACGAGCCCCTCAACACGCTGCTCTACCTGAAGGGGAACGGCATCGAGGAGCCGGCGGACCTCCGGGGGCGCACCCTGGGCTTCACCGAGCCCACCATCGGACGGATGTGGGAGCTGGCCCTGGAGCAGGCAGGCGTTGCGGACTACGAGGCGGTGAACATCCAGTTCGCCGTGGTGCCCTCGCTGGTGTCGGGCCGCGTGGCCGGCGTCATGGGGGGCTACCGCAACTACGAGTACGTGGAGCTCAAGCGGAAGGGCTACGAACCGGCCTTTTTCACCCTCCCCGAGTGCGGCTTCCCCCACTTCGCCGAGCTGGTGCTGGCCACGGCCCCCGGGACGGCCCGGGAGCGGGCCGGTGCGGTCGCCGGGTTCCGACGCGCCCTGGAGCGGGCGGCGGCCTTCATCGACGCCCATCCCGACGGGGCCATGGAGGATTTCTTCGCGGCGGTGCCCGAGGCGGACCGGGAGCTGGAGCGGGCCGTCTTCGCCGAGACGAAGGCCCTCTACCCCGGGAGCCAGGAGCTGGACGCCGCCGCCTGGCAGCGCTACGCCGACTTTCTGGCCGAGGGCGGGCTGCTCTCGCGCTCTGTGGATGTGGTCCCTGTTCTATGGAAGGGAGATGAATGATATGGCGCTCTACCGCGGCATCGCACTGACCATCGCCGGGAGCGACTCCGGCGGCGGGGCGGGGATCCAGGCGGACCTCAAGACCTTCGCTGCGCTGAAGATCTTCGGCACCACGGCGGTCACCGCCGTGACCTCCCAGAACAGTCTGGGCGTCCAGGATGTCTATAACCTCCCCGCCGCCTGCGTGGCCGGGCAGATCGAGTCGGTCTGCGCCGACATGGCCGTGGGGGCGGCCAAGACGGGGATGCTCAGCCGGCCGGAGACCATCGCGGCGGTGCGCGGGCAGGTGGAACGCTTCGGCATCGACAGCCTGGTGGTGGACCCGGTGATGGTGGCCCAGAGCGGCGACCCGCTCATCGCCGAGGAGGCGGTGGATGCCCTGGTGCAACACCTCATCCCCAGGGCGCTGCTGGTGACACCCAATATCCCCGAAGCGGAGCGGATGAGCGGCATGGCCCTGGACCGGCCTGACAAGATGGAGGAGGCCGCCCTGGCCATCGCCGACATGGGCCCCCGTGGGGTGCTCCTCAAGGGCGGGCATCTGCCGGGGGAGACCGTGACGGATGTGCTCGTTCTGGAGGGGAAGGCCACCGTGCTGGAGAGTCCCCGGATCGACACCGGCAACACCCACGGCACGGGATGCACCCTGAGCGCCGCCATCGCCGCCGAGCTCGCCGCGGGCTGCGGGGTCAGGGAGGCCGTGGACCGCGGCCGCGCCTATCTCCAGGCGGGGCTGCGCCACGGCTTCCGTCCGGGGCGGGGCTACGGGCCGCCGGGCCACGCGCTCACCATGCCCTGGGTGGAGGAGGTGCGGCCATGACGCTGTCGCCACAGCGGCTGGCCGACTGCTGGGACGCCCTGGACATCCGGCGGCCGCTGCTCTACCACATCACCAACCTCGTGGCCATGAGCGGCCAGGCCCACGCGGCGCTGGCCGTGGGGGCCGCGCCGGTGATGTCCTTCCATCCCGGGGAGGCCGAGGCCTTCCCCGACGCCGCCGACGGGCTGCTCTGCACCATCGGCACCCCCACGGAAGAATCCATGGAGGCCATGCGCCGTGCTGTCGTAGCGGCCGGAGAGCGGGGGATCCCGGTGGTGCTGGACCCCGTGGGCTACGG
>JAIPGA010000090.1 GCA_021736445.1 Synergistales bacterium
CAATCTCCGTGCTGTACCCCGCCCGGCACAGCGCCTCCTGTGCTCTGGCGGCCTGGGCGAGGGCAAGGCTGCTGGCGCGGGTGGGGAGGATCATTCCCTCTCTCCTTCCCCGAGATGCCGTCGGAGCCGCTCCTTCAGCCTTTCCGGTCCTGCCGGATCGGCGCCGGAGCTGGAAACACCCACCCTGTATCCCCGGTGGCCGAACTGCGCCGCCAGCGCCCAGTCGCTCTCTTCGGGGGCGCCGCAGCAGTTGAGCAGGCATCCCGAGCCTTCCGCCAGGGGCAGTATGGCCCGGGTATCCTCCCTGGAGACGGCGATGAGGGCGAAGGCGTGGTTCAGGAAGTCTTCCCGCATGACCGCTCTGCCGGCAATGGTCACCCCGCCGCCAGTCATCCGCTCCAGCTCGGGGCAGACCTCGGGCGCCACCACCTGCACTGCGAACCCCGCACCGAGGAGGGTTGTCACCTTCCGGAGCGCCGTCGCCCCTCCGCCCACCACCAGAATCGGGCCGGTCCCCGGGCTGAGCGCTATCATGAGGCTGAAGTCACGATCTGCCATGGTCAGTTCCAATCTCGCCGAAATGCCCCACCGGCACCGCCTGCCGGCTGCAGGGCGGCTCCGAAAAGCCGCTTCCCCAGGGCCAGACGGCGGATGGTGGGCTCTAGTCGTGTTGCTTACCCGTCATGTGATCGACGGTAAGCTCCAGGATGGCCACGTTCCGGAGCATTGCGTCGGGCCGCTGCACGTGGACGCCCTTCTCGTTGTAGTGGGCGGCCAGCACCTTGATGCCCTCCCGTTTCTCGTCGTTGTCCTCGAGAATCCGGATGGTGCCGAACCCGATGACGCTCCGGTAGGCCAGCGCGATGCCTGAGGTCTTCTTGGGGGCATCGTTGAAGGCCACATCCGTTTCGGCCTGGAAGCAGACCTTGGGGTTCCTCCGTATGAGATCGATCTTCTTGCCGGTGGTGGCGCAGTGCATGTAGATGCGCCCCTCCTCGTAGCCGTAGGTGATGGGCACCACATAGGGGTATTCCTCGTCGAAGAACCCCAGGTGGAGCACCTGCGCCTGCATGAGGATCTCCTCGATCTCCTTGCTGTCGGTAATCTCCATTTCCTTCCTCCGCATTTCCCTGAACACTCTGATCAGCTCCTTCTTCTATGGCGTTTCCCCTGCACCGGCGAAGCTTCGCACCGCCTCCGGAAAGTCCGTGGGGCAGGAAAACCGGGTGCTGGAGTGCACCTGCAGATAGACGGCAAGCGTGCTGTCCCGATAGAGCCCCTGCCGGGATGCATCCCCCTTCTTGCGGATGTCGAAGACAGGGGGCTCTACTTCCGATTCGCACCAGGACCGATGAAACCTATGTCCCGCCACGGTGATACCCCGGGCGCCGATGATCGTGTCCCGCCTCCAGGCTGCTGTACTCAGCATATCATGAGTATCTCACGCACTGTTACCCGGCATGTGCCGGGGGATGGGCCTTCTCGAAGGAGCAAGGCCTGCCTTCTTTCCATTGGTTTTGATAATAGACGATAGATTTGCAATAGGTGAGCCCCGTCAGCCCATTCCTGTTTGCAGCACGTGCCCTCCCAGGTGGTGGAGGCCACGGCCGTGGCCGGGAGCCCGAGGTAGGCATGAAGGGGGTGCTTCTCAAGCCCGGAGGCGACGCCACTTCACAGGTGGTGGCATGGGGTAGCACTGGAGCGCCTCAGGGCCGACGACGACAACGACAGGAACGAGCGGTGGCAGCTGGCCACCGCTGCAGCCGCGGGAGTGTAGCGGGTACACAGCAAGTGCCGAGCTAGGAAGAGGTCCTGGAGGGTTCGTAGCCCAGGGCGGCTGAAATTTTTCGGGCTGTTCCCACTGCGCCTGCAATGATGTTGTCCAACCGGGCGTCGTCGAACCGGAAGGAGGGGCCCGAAACGGCCAGAGAGGCCACAACGGCACCTTCCCGGTTAAAGATCGGCACCGCCACTGAAGAGACCCCCTCCTCGCGCTCGGAGTGGCTCATGGAGTAGCCCCGCTTCCGGATCAGGGCGGTCTCCCGTGCAAGGGCGTCACGTTCGGCAATGGTGTTTTTGGTTAACGGTTGGGCCTGGGCGACGATCTCTTCAAACTGCTCTTCCGGAAGATAGGCCAGAAAGCACTTCCCCGACGCCCCCGCCCAGAGAGGCATACGCTTCCCCAGCTCAACGGAAAACTGCAGCCGCTGGTTGCTCTGCGCATGCTCGTAGCAGATCCTGGAATCGCCTTCTCGGAAGTAGAGATTGACCGTCTCTCCTGTTGTGTCTCTCAGCTCTTCCATAAAGGGCAGGGCGATATTGATGATATTCATGGAAAGCGCCGCGATTTTGCCGAGGTAGTAGACACGTGTCCCCAGCGAAAGCTGCTTGGTATGGGGGTCCCTGTAGAGGTAGCCCAGATCGACAAGCCTGGAGGCGATCCTGTGTGTCGAGGAAAAGGGAAGCCCCTGTCTCTGCGCGATCTCGCTGATACTCTGCTCCCTATGGTCCTTGGAGAAGGATTCCAGCACAGCCAGTGCTTTTTCAATGGCGCTCTTTTTCATATAGGCTCGCTCCCTTTTTCAGTAACTCCCTACCCCGAAATCTCCGACATTCCCCAAATCTTACCAAATCAGATGGTAGTGTACGCCTCTCCGTGTATGCGTCAAATTCCGCGCCTGACGGACAGTGTCACCGGGGGCGGCGGCCCCCGGTGCTCTGAAGGAGTATGAGTGTGGTGCAGGTTGCTGCGTCTTGATGGTGGTTGCCGGTCAGATCGGGCACACAGGAGGAAGCGCCATCACGTCCCCAAGGGGGTCCGGGATAGGTTTCATGAAAGAAGAGCCTCCCTGCCTTCTCAGCCCGGTTACCGCGGCAGGAGATTTTCCGCCGCCGGCGGAACAGGAGGAATCCTCCCTTCTGCGCTACTCCACGAAGTTCGGGAGATACTCACGTTCCTTCGCCCGGAGCTCGTTGAATCCCACAAGCTCCTTGAACTCGTCGAACTGGCTGACCAGATCGTAGCGTCCCTCCGCAAGGGCGCCCCCCTTGATCGCTTCGAGGTAGTTCTCCACACCTTTCATCGCTGCAAAGGTGGTCCCCACAGGGATGCTCACCCTGGCGACGCCGAGCTCCCGGAGACGGGGCAGGGGAACAAGAGGCGTCTTGCCACCCTTGACGTTGTCGAAGAGGTTGATGCTCACCGGGGCGGCGATCTCGTTGACCACCTTTTCGATCTGCTCCACGGAACGGGGCGCCTCGACGAAGATCATGTCCGCCCCCGCCTCGGCATAGAGATTGCCCCGCCTGATGGCCCCCTCGATCCCTTCAGTGCTGATGGCATCGGTGCGGGCATTGATGACGAAATCGCTGTCCAGGGCATCTGCCGCCTTCCGGCAGGCCTTGACCTTGAGCACCATCTCATCGTCCGGGACTATCTGCTTGCCTTCCAGGTGGCCGCAGCGCTTGGGGAAGAGCTGGTCCTCGATATTCATACCTGCGGCACCTGTGCCGACCACCTGCTCGGTGATCCACATGGCGTTCACGGCATTCCCGAAACCGGTATCGGCGTCGGCCATCACCGGGATATCCACGGCTGCGGCGATATTCCTGGTGAAGTTGAGCATATCGCTGGAAGAGAGAAAGGCCATATCGGGAAGCCCAAGGTAGGTGGCGGCAAGACCGAATCCGCTCACCTGCAACACCTCGAAACCGGTCCGTTCGATCAGTTTCGCCGACATGGCATCGTGCGCTCCGGGGCACGGCACGGCCCGTTTTTCAAGAAGCATCTTCTTCAGCATTGTTGTTGGTTTCATTACTGATCCTCCTTCATGGTGTGAGCCGGCTCGACCTGATCGGCATCCGTCCCTGAAGCCACCTTCGCGGAAGATGACCGGACGAACTGGTAAGCGATGACGGCACCGAGCAGCGCGAAGCCGGCAAGATCGGTGGTCACGCCGGGGTAGATCAGGGCCAGGGCGCTGCACAGTGCAACGAAACGGAACAGCATGTTCAGGTAGCCCCTGAAATACCCCTCGCTTGCCAGCGAAAGCCCGAAGACGCCGATGGCCGCGGTGGCGAAGGTGAGAACAAACCGACCCCAGTTCTGGACGTTGGTCAGGAGAAGATCCGGCGAGTAGATAAAAATGTAGGGAATGATGAACCCGGCGAGCGCCAGCTTGATCGCCGCGACAGCCGTCCTGTTGAGATTCGCCCCCGCCAGACCGGCGGCGGTGTAGCATCCAACGCAGACCGGCGGTGTCAGTGTGGAGAGGACGGCGAAGTAGAAGACAAAGAGATGGGCGTCCAGCGCTTTGGTCCCGAGAAGGACCAGGGCCGGCGCCGCCACGGCGCTTGCCATGACGTAGCTTGCCGTAGTGGGCATCCCCATGCCGAGCAGCAGCGAGATCACCATGGTGATCAGAAGCGTGGGGAAGAGATTCCCCTGGGTCAGCATGAGAACGGCGTCACCGATTTTGAGCGCCACGCCGGTGGCGCCCATCATGCCGATCACGATACCGACGATCGTGCAGGCGATGGCGACGGGCAGCGCCGTTTTGGTCCCGTTTTCAAGGGTCTGGACAAGCTCCCTGAGATTGAGCCGCTCTTCCTTTCTGACGAAGCTGAGCCCACTCGCCGTGATGATCCCCCAGACACCGGCATAGAGCGGATTGTAGCCTTTCACAAGGATGTAGATGATCACCAGCAGGGGAATCGCCTTATAGCCGCTGGTGAGCAGTACGGTTTTCAGCTTCGGCAGCTCGCTCTTCGCCAGTCCCTCAAGACCCAGCTTGTGGGCCTCCAGGGAGAGACAGCACCACACGCCCCAGAAGTACAGCAGCGCCGGGACAAGGGCTGCCATGAGCACATTGATGTATTTCACGCCCAGGGCATCGGCGATGATAAAGGCGGCGGCCCCCATCACCGGCGGCATGATCTGTCCCCCCGTAGAGGCCACCGCTTCGACGGCGCCGGCGTAGTGCGCCCTGTAGCCGATCTTTTTCATCAGAGGAATGGTGAAGGCCCCCGTGGTCGCCACGTTCGCCGAGGTACTCCCGCTGATCGTTCCCATCAGAGCACTGGAGAGTACGGCGATCTTGGCCGGGCCGCCCTTCTGGTGTCCCGCCAGCGCCATGGCGAGATCGTTGAAAAAGACAGAGGTCCCCGTGGATTTCAAAAAGGCTCCGAAAAGAACAAAGAGAAAGATGTAGGTGGCAGAGACCCCTGCCACCAGGCCGAAGAGACCGTCGGTGGTCAGGTAGAGCTCCTCGAGGATGCGGGGAATGGAGAGCCCGAAGTGTTTCAGCGGGCCAGGCATGGAACGTCCGTAATAGGCAAAGAAGAGAAAGAGCGAGCAGAAAATGGGCAAGGGATAGCCGAGAACCCTGCGCCCGGCCTCGAAGACAAGCACCGTCATGATGGCACCGAGATAGAGCTCGTACTCCAGGTACATTCCGGCCCGCCCGGCTATGGCAGGATAGTTGAAAAAGATGTAGAGCGAACAGACCAGGGCCAGGGAGGCAAGAATCCAGTCGAGCCACGAAGGTGTGCTTTGGGGTGAACCTTTACCCGCCGGGAAAAGAAGAAAGATCAAAACCAGCACGAAACAGATGTGAAAGCTCCTCTGCTGCATTGCCGGCATCAGCCCGAAGAAGGCAGTGTAGAGATGGAAGATGGCAAGCACCAGGGTCAGCACAGTGATGAATACCTTCAACCGCCCGGAGAAGCTCCTCCGTCCGGACTTCTCGGTGGGCTTCTGTTTTTCATATGCAGTGGCCGACATGGCAATTCCTCCCCGGTAATAGCATCAGCGACATTGTGTGCCGCGCCGGTCAACGGATCAGCGCGGCACACCGGTGGTTATATCGGTGGTACCCAGCTACTCCTCGATAACGCCGATCTCCTTATAGTACCGCTCCGCACCCGGATGCAGCGGGCAGACCATGCCGCTCAGGGCGAATTCCGGGCCCATGTGCTTGAAGTAACTGAGCCGCTCCTTGAGCCAGTCGGAATGTTCGTAGAGCATCTTTGTCACCTGGTAGACCTGCTCTTCGTCCATATCGGCATAGGTGAGGAATGTGCCTACCGCAGCGACAACATCCAGGGGCTCGTCAACGCCTTCGTAGACGCCGCCGGGGATCTCTGCAGGTGCATAGGCGGAATACTGCTCCACGATCGCGTCGATCTTTTCATCCTCCAGCTCAATGAGGGTGACCTTCCCGCTGCTGCACATATCGGTGACCATCGCGTTGGGGATGCTGGTGGCCCAGATGTGGCCCTCGGTACGCCCGGTCTTCAGCGCCTCCGACACCTCGGAACGCCCGAAACGCTCCACTTCGATATCGTCAAAGGTCATGTCATAGACGGAGAGTACCCGGCTTGTGTTGACCTCGATACCGCCGCCGATGGGCCCGACATCGATCCTCTTTCCCTTGAAATCGGCGACACTGTCGATTCCGGCACCCTTGTGGACCAGGATATGAAAGGGCATGGGATAGATGGCCGTCACGAAACGAAGGTCCTTAACGGGCTTGCCGTCGAACTCGCCTTCGCCGTACCAGGCGTCCATCAGCGTCGCCGACTGAACGAGCCCAAGCTCTATCTCCTTGCGTCCCAGATTCAGCGAGTTCTTCATGGACCCGCCGGTAACGGCCGTAAAGTTGTACCCGTCAAGCTGCCTGTTCCCGAGCTGCGCTATGGTGTTGCCTATCTGGTAGAAGCCTCCGCCCACACTGCTCGTTCCTATCCGCATGAACACATCGTCCGCCGCTGCACTGCCGCAGAGCACGACAACGAACAGCACCGCCAGAAAAACCTTCAGCCCACGTGACATACAAATCGCCTCCCCGAACATGTTTATCCACTCAGTGGATATTAGAAACTACAGAGCGGATATTACAGACCAGTATAGGAGATCCCGGCGGGCTGTCAAGGGGTCGTGTGCCCTTTGGGCAAACATCAAGGAGGAAGACTATATTGAGTCCGGCTTGGGACCGGCGCACAGTTCATCCGGCCCCGCAAGGACTGCAGGACCATATCTGGTGCGCCTGCTCCGCGCAGCAGTAAGGCAGGAGATGGCGAAGGTTTCCGGCACCATTGTTTGCCTTTTCCAGGAACAGAGAAACGATTGGGGAGCATAAAATGGCTGGAGGAAGGGGGAAACCGCAGGACTGTCCAATGCAGGCACAGCGTTAGGCGGGGCGCCTGCACACCGCATACCCTGGCGTCTCCAGCAGCCGTCAACCCCGGGGGGCCGGCAGAAGCAAGGACCGCCGAATCATCCCGGGGGAAACGAATCCACGGTTACGCCGGGGCCATCTGGTCGCCGCCGCGGCGTTTGGCCTCGTAGAGAGCCCGGTCGGCGGCCTTCAGGAGGTCGCCAGGCGTATCCATGGAGGGACCGGCCGCGGCGTAGCCCAGGCTGACCGCTCCATCCCAGCACTCCTCGCCGGCATCGGTGTAGTGGCTCCTCCGGGAGGCCAGGATGGCCCGGCCCACACCTGCGGCCTCGTCGCTTCCGGCATGCGGGCAGATCACCAGGAATTCGTCGCCGCCGAGTCGGCAGACCATGTTGTGGCTGCCCGCCGCATCGAGCAGACGCCGGGAGAGCTCGCGCAGCAGGCTGTCACCCTCGTCGTGGCCGAAGGTGTCGTTGACCTGCTTGAACTTGTCGGCGTCCAGCATGAGAACCGAGAGTGGCGTGCCGTTGTCCCGCGACTCGCTCCAGAGCTCCTCCAGGGCGGAGACGGCGAAGCGGCGGTTGGGCAGGCCGGTCAGCTCGTCCCGGATGGCCAGCGCCTGGAGCTGCTGGTTGGCACGCTCCAGCTCGGCGGTGCGCTCCTTGACCTTCTGCTCCAGCGTGCGGTTCAGGGCACGCAGCTCGCGGTTGCGCTCCGAAACCGTCTGGAAGAGCCCCTTGAGCGCCGTCAGCAGCGGCTCGGCCCCCTCCTGGGTATTCCTGCTCTCCTCTTCAAAGGTCTGCGCGGCCGTCTTGCCCTTTTCGATGGCCCGCATCTGCCTGGCCATACTCTGGTCGATCCCCAGGATGTGGTAGGCCAGCCAGTCCACCAGATACTGGAGTAATTCCTTGGCCTCGGACGTGGCGAGGGTTTCCCGTTTCGTACTGAAGACGGTCGCCTCGTCGATAAAGGCCTGATGCTGTTCGTGATGGGCGCGGATATGCCGGGGATCCAGCCCGGAGGAGGCCATCAGCTCCTCTTCGTCCCGGAAATGGACATGGGTGTAGTCCACCATGGCGTCGATCGCCGCGCTGAACTCCTGCTCATCCGGGGCCTCGCCGGACATGGCCAGCTCGCCCAGATCGTTGACCAGGTCCACCAGCTGCTTGTGCTGTCTGTCGACCTCCTCGAT
This sequence comes from Synergistales bacterium, assembly GCA_021736445.1. Classification (NCBI taxonomy): domain Bacteria; kingdom Thermotogati; phylum Synergistota; class Synergistia; order Synergistales; species Synergistales bacterium. The sequence goes on from JAIPGA010000090.1 coordinate 8,371, forward strand.
CCCCGTCAGAAACGAGTCGTTCCAGTTGAATACCGTAGACATATCGCATAGACCTCCCGCAAGCTTCCGAACTCTGTAAGGGCATACCGCAATGTTCCCGTGACTCCCCCTGAAAGCGGCCGTAACCACAGCACCCTTTGGAGTCCGGAGCCGACGGCATCCCTCTGTTGCCAGTCACTGCGTATTATTGTAACAGCTTCAAAAATTCTCCAATAGGGGCCAGGCTGGGCAAACATGGAGCGGGCCCTCCAGAGAGAGAGCCCGCTCCGCCGTTCCGCTTCATTGAAAGGAAGTCCGGAAAGCCCCGTCCGGCTACCGCACCTCCTTATCACGTCCGGAGGGCTGTTGCAGAGGGGCAGGCGATGGCGATCATGGGATATACTGGATAATGTCTTCTCTAGAGCTACACTACGCACATCCATGCCAACCAACGAACAGGGAGGTAACCATGACGCGGCAGGAAGAACACGAACAATCGGCGGACCGTCCCGGGGAGATCCGGTCCCGGGCGCGGGGGGCCCTGCTGGGACAGCTGGCGGGGGACGCCCTGGGCGGCCTGGTGGAGTTCCAGAGCCCCGAGCGGATCGCCGCGGCCTACCCCAAGGGGGTCCGCAGGCTCCAGGACGGCGGCACCTGGGGCACCATCGCCGGACAGCCCACCGACGACTCCGAGATGGCACTGGCGCTGGCCCGACTGCTGGCCGACGAAGGCCGCTACGACCGGCAGCAGGCCCTGGAGGCCTACCGAACCTGGCTGGATTCGGGGCCCTTCGACTGCGGCAACACCATCGCCGGGGCGCTCACAGGGATGCTGAATCCCCACAGCCAGGCCAACGGCGCCATGATGCGGATCAGCCCGCTGGGGATCTTCGGCGCGGCCCACAGCCTGGAGGACGCGGCGGCATGGGCGGAATCCGACGCCGGGCTCACCCACCCCCATCCTGTCTGCCGACAGGCCGGCGCCCTCTACGTCATGGCCGTCGCCCATGCCGTCCGCACCGGCTGCAGCACCGACAGCCTCTACCGGCAGATCGCAAACTGGGCCCGCCGGCGGCATGTGGATCCCGCCCTCGCCGACACCGTCGCTGCAGCGCGCCACGCACCGCCGGCGGACTACCTCCGGCAGCAGGGGTGGGTGCTCATCGCCTTCGGCAACGCCCTCTGGCAGCTCCTCCACGCTTCCACACTGGAGGAAGGCGTGGTGGA
>JAIPGA010000091.1 GCA_021736445.1 Synergistales bacterium
TCGAAGGTGTAGCTGCCGGGCGTCCCCACTCCGCGGCCGTCCACGGAGACCACCCGGATGTCGTAGCCGCTGTCCGGGGCGATCTCAAAGGTCTGGCTCTCGTCGAAGGAGAGCCGGATGTCCCCGGAAGGCACCACGCTGCCGTGGGCGCCCTCGATGGCGGTGATGCGGTAGCTCCGCTTCCCAAAGGAGGCGCTCAGGGTGTGGTTGGCCTGGACATCCGTGAAGACCACGGTGTGGCCTGCGGCGGGGTCGGTCACCTCGCCCATGAGGGAGACGTCGTCGCTTTCCAGCTCCGTGATCCGGTAGCCCCGGTCCGGCGAGACGTCCAGGGAAACCCTGCCGCCCCTGGCCACAAGGGGATCGTCCGGGGAGATCCTGCCGTTGCCGGTCCAGTCGGTGGTGATGGCGTAGCTCCAGTCCTGCAGCTCGAAGGCCCCCATGTCGTAGCCGTCGCCGAAGGGGCGGGGCTCGCCGCGCTGGTCGGCGGAGATGTCGGAATCGAGGATGTCGTTGGAGGCAGCGATCATGATGTCCGGGGAGGCGCTGTTCCAGGCCGGGCTGTCCGCCGCGATGGTGCAGGTCTCCGTGGGGCCGCCGTTGTCGGCCAGGGGACCCAGCAGGGGGTCGGCGCTGGTGTTGTGGCTCGACGTGCCCACCAGCTCGTTGGGGGCGCTGTCGAAGACCACGCTGTAGGTCACCCTGGGATTGCTGAGGAACCAGCTGACGATCTCGTTGTTCATCTCGTCGGCGAGAATGCAGTTGGTCACCATGGGACTGCTGCTCATGACGTTGAACATCCCGCTGCCGATCTCCTGGGTGCTGGCCTCGGTATTGCCCGTGAAGGTGCAGCTGGTCACCACCGGGCTGCTGCTGTCCATGTTGAGCATCGCGCCGCCGCCGAAGTTCGCCCAGTTGCCGGAGAAGGTGCAGTTGACCACAATGGGACTGCTCCGCTCGTTGGCCATGCCCCCGCCGGCCCCGAAGGGACCCTGGGGGTTCTCCGAGAGCGCCCGCCTGTAGGCCTGGCGGCTCATGCGCTCCAGCGCGGGCTGCTCTTCGCCGGAGTAGGTCACCCGGTTGTCCACAAAGGTGCAGCCCTCGACTGTGGGGTGGCCCCGGTCGTTGAACATCCCGCCCCCGTACCGCTCGGCCTCGTTCTCCGCAAAGGTGCTGCCCGTGATGTCGGGACTGCAGGAGGCGTTGACCAGACCGGCGCCCACCACGGCCCGGTTCTCGCTGAAGACGCAGCCCGACACCACGGCGTCGCTGTCGTCGTTGCCCATGCCGCCGCCGAGCTCCGCGCTGTTCCCCGCAAAGGTGCAGCCCTCCAGACTGGGGCGGCTGCCGCCGTAGTTGAGCATCCCCCCGCCCAGCGTCGCCCGGTTGTCCTCGAAGCGGCAGTCCGTCAGCGTCGGGTGGCTGCCCAGGTTGTTCACCATGCCGCCGCCGGTGCCCTCCCCCATGTCCTCCAGGCCCACCGCGGTGTTGCCGGAGACGGTGCAGCCGCTGTAGCTGGGGCTGCTGTCGTAGCAGTAGACGCCGCCGCCGATATTCGCCCAGTTGTCGGAGACGGTGCAGTCCTCGAAGATGGGGCTGCTGTCGCCGGAAAGCAGAATGCCGCCGCCCCAGTGGTCGGTGTAGTCGTCGCTGTCCACCTCGCCGCCCACATCGCCGCTGAGCACGCCGCCGGCCACGCCCCAGGCGATGGTCACCCCCTGGAGCCGGGTCTTGTTGCCGATATTGTCCTCGGAGGCCACGCCGCTGCAGAAGAGCACGTGGTAGCTGTTGTCGTCACTGGCGGGAGCTCCGATGTTGCCGCTCAGGGTGGTCACGTAGCGGTCGGGGTTCCGCTCGGAGAAATCCGGCGCCCAGCCGCCTTGTACGGTGACCCCTTCGGCGAGGGTGAAGGACTGGGCCTGGTCGACACTGTCGGGCGCGTCCGCGGAGGTGGGCTTGTAGGTCCCCTCCGCCACCCTCACCTGGTCCGCCGAATCGGCGCTCACCTCAATGATGGTGCGCAGATCCCAGGACCCCGCCGGATCGTCGGAGGTGGCCCCGCTCCCCCCGCCGTTTTCCGTCACGTACCAGTAGTCGTAATCCCGCGCCTCCACCGGCGTGCCGGCCAGGCAGAACATCCCCGCCAGAAGCACGACCAGACCGAGCATGAGTGGTCCACATCGTTCCGTAGATCCTTTCATAGAACTCCCTCCTATCCTCTTCCACATATCCTCTTCCACATATCCTGGGATGGAAACGGCCACGTCACGTGCGTCTCCATCGGAACACAAGCTCATCGATCCCCCAGCCGCTCCGGCATCCGCAGGGAGACCAGGGGGATTTCCCAACATTCTTCGATGCATGGTATGATAAAGGGGTTGTGTATGCGGAATATCCTTTCGGCTACGGGGAAAATGTCCACAACAGCCGTCTCTCGTCGCCCTGTTTCGGAAGCCGGCAGGATAGCAACCTATAAATATGTATTTTACCATAGATACTGGTGAAAGAAGGTGGGATCCGTGCAGTTCGCCGCAACCATAGAGAGCGCACGCGGCATCCGGGCGGCGCAGCAGGAGAGGAGCGTGGGCCTGGTACCGACCATGGGCTACCTCCACGAAGGGCATGTATCGCTGGTGCGCCGGTGCCGGGAGGAAAACGAGATCACCCTGGTCAGCATCTACGTCAACCCCACCCAGTTCGGCCCAGGCGAGGATCTGGAGCGCTATCCCCGGGATCTGGGGCGGGATCTGGCCATCCTGGAAGACGAAGGGGCCGACCTGGTCTTCGCCCCCGGGGATGCCGAGCTCTACCCCTCCGGCTTTTCCACCTACGTGGAGGAAGAGCGGCTCAGCCGGGTCATGTGCGGCGCCTCACGGCCGGGCCACTTCCGGGGGGTCTGCACCATCGTGGCCAAGCTCTTCAACATCCTCACCCCCCACCGTGCCTACTTCGGAAGGAAGGACTACCAGCAGCTCCAGATCATCCGGCGGATGACCAGGGACCTCCACATCCCCGTAGAGGTCATCGGCTGCCCCATCGTGCGGGAATCCGACGGCCTGGCCAGGAGCAGCCGCAACGGATACCTCACGCCGGAGGAACGACAGCGGGCGGCCTCCATCAACCGGGCGCTGAAACTCATCCAGAGGAGGTCGGCCGAAGGCCAAGATGACACCGCCTCCCTGCGCGAGACAGCGCTGGCCTCCCTGCGGGAGGAGGCGTCCATCGAACCGGAGTACCTGGACATCCGCGACGCCGAGACACTGGAGACACTGGAGACCGTGGACCGGCCCGCTGTGGCCGCCATCGCCGCGCCGGTGGGCGCGGCCCGGCTGATCGACAACGTGCAGCTGGAACCACCAGCAGAAAGAGGAGGAAACAGACCATGAAGCGTATCACCCTGGGCAAGCTCCAGCAGATGAAGGAAGAAGGCGAACCGATCGTCATGCTCACCGCCTACAGCACCTGGCAGGCCAAGCTGGCCGACGCGGCCGGCGCCGAGATGCTCCTGGTGGGCGACTCGCTGGGCATGGTGGAACAGGGTCTGGAGGACACCGTGGGCGTCACCGAGGAGATGATCCACATGGCCTCGGCGGCCGTGATGCGCGCCCGCCCCAGGGCCTTCGTGGTGGGCGACATGCCCTTCCTCTCCTACGAGGTGGATACCAGGGAGGCGGTGCGCAACGCCGGCCGGCTGGTCAAACAGACCGGCGTGGACGCGGTGAAGATCGAAGGCGGCGTCAACCGGGCCGAGACCATCCGGGCGCTGGTGAACGCCGGGATCCCCGTGGTGGGCCATGTGGGGCTCACCCCCCAGTCGTCGACGCTGCTCGGCGGCTACAGGGTGCAGGGCAAGGACGCCGGGCGCGCCCGGGAGGTGCTGGACGACGCCCTGGCCGTCGACAGGGCCGGGGCGAGCGTTCTGGTGATGGAGTGCATCCCCGCGCCGCTGGCCGAACGGATCACCGCGGAGTGCGCCATCCCCACCATCGGCATCGGCGCCGGCGTGGGCTGCGACGGCCAGGTGCTGGTCTTCCACGACGTACTGGGGCTCTACAGCGGCGGCGTCTCCCCCCGCTTCGTCAAGCGCTACCTGGACGGCGCCTCGGTGCTGGGCGAGGCCCTGACCGCCTACCGGGCGGAGGTCAAGGACCGGAGTTTCCCGGCCGACGAGCACAGCTACGGCATGGACCCGGAGATCCTCGACGGACTGGAGCGCCGCTCTTCATGATCGTCACCGTCGTCGGCTTCGGCGCCCTGGGGGGACACCTGGCCGCTCTGCTGGACCGGTCGGGCAGAGAAACCACGCTGCAGGCCCTCCAGCATCCGGGAGAGCATCTGGAGGTCTGCATGCAGCGGGGACTCCGCTGGGAGAACAGCGCCGGCGAGGAGCACACCCTCCACATCCCCATGGCCACCGAACCGGAAGCGCTGGAGCCGGCCGATCTCGTCCTGGTGGTGGTGAAGGCCTACTCCACCGCCGATGTGGCGCCCCTCATCCCCTCGCTCCTCAAACCGGACGGCGTGGCGCTGAGCCTCCAGAACGGCCTGGGCAACGGCGCGATCCTGGCCCGGACCTGCCCACTGGACCGCCTGGCCCTGGGCACCTGCACCTGGGGAGCCTTCAAGCCCACCCCGGGGGCGGTCCGGGGCGGCACGGAGGGGGCCATCCGCCTCGGCCCCTACGACGGCAGGAGCGATCTGCGGTGGGTGGCCAACGCCCTGGACATCCGTGGGCTCAACGCCAGCCATCTGGACGAGCCCTTCGGCGCCCTCTGGGAGAAGGTGATCGCCAACACAGCCATCAACCCGGTGACCGCCCTGGTGCGCCGCCCCAACGGCGTGCTGCTGGAGCACGAACCCAGCCGCGAACTGGTCCGCCGGCTCTGCGCCGAGGCCGTCGCGGTGGCCCGGGCCGAGGGCTACCCCTTCGACACCGACACACAACAGCAGCGCGTGGTCGCCGTGCTGGAGGGTACCCGGGGCAACCGCAGCTCCATGCTCCAGGATGTGGAGCAGATGCGCCCCACCGAGGCCCAGGCCATCACCGGCGCCGTCCTGGAGCGGGGCAGCGCCCACGGCCTCACGCTCCCCACCCTCGCCACGGTCCACCGGCTGATCGAGACCATCGACGCCTCGCTGGGGTAGGCCGGCGGGGGTGACCCCCGCCGGCCTCACGAATCGGCCGGCTGCTCCAGGGCGGCCACCATCCGACGTGCCTCCCCGGGTGCCACGCTCCCGCCTGTCCGGAACAGAACCTCCCGTTCGCGTTCCTCCGGCGACAGGACCGGTCTGGGATCCAGATAGCCCTCCGCCTCCAGCCATTCGGCCAGCTCCTCGGCCTTGCTCCTGTGGAAACGGTGCACCTCGCCGCCACGGAGCGCCGCCATCAGCGCATCGGCATCGCCGTTTCTGGCCCGGGCGAGCTCGGCCACACTGTCGATAAACCTCTCCGAGACAGCTCCGGAGCGCTCCAGGGCGCTGCGGTCCACGGGGAAACCGCGTCCCTGTGACCACAGCTCCACACAGAGTCGGGCGATACGACAGCGCCCCTGGAGCTGTTCCCGCCGATCCTCCGGGAAAGCATGGGGTGCGGCGGCGCTCTCCAGCAGCCGCTCCAGAGGCCCCAGGCGGTCCACCCCCCATTGGTCCAGCAGATGGTGCAACAGCGCCAGATCATCCCGCAGAAGATAGAAGAGATGGATATCTCCGGCGTCGGCCGGAGCACCCAACTGCAGGGCTGGCACGCCGATCAGAGCGGCGTATTCCTCTGGGGAGCTCCCCTCCGGCGGGGGAACCGGCTGCGGATCGGTCACGGCGTACTCCTCCGGATCCTGCGGAGAACCACCGAAGCGCAGCGCCGAGAGATCAAGGTGGTGGACCACATCGCCGACAGCATATTCCCATCGCCTAACATCGGCGTTCTCGGCGGAGAGGTAGAAGATCTGCCGATCCTCCCGCTCCGCCGTTTCGGCCAGATTGACGGCGATCTGCCGGAAACGCTCGGGATCAGTGGTGGTCAATGCCTCGTCGAGGAATACCGGCAGCGGCATGCCCTCTTCTTCCAGCAGAGAAAGCCAGGCCAGACGCAGAGCCATGAGCAACTGCATCCGGGTCCCTGTGGAGAGCGTCTCCGGATCCTGGAGCAGATCCTGCAGGCTGTCGCGTACCCGGATAGCCCCGGTGTCATCCACCTGCAACTCGTAGCGGTAGTTGGTGTACCAGGCGAGCCGCTCCCGGGCCGCTTCGATGACGGGGGGCTCCTGCTCGGTCCGGTACGCCTCGGCCACATGATCCAGGACAAACCGGCAGGCCTCGGCATGGAGGGCCCGGTCGAAGGCATCCTGCAGATCGTCGCGGGCCTTGTCCCGCTTCAGGCGGGCTCGCTCCAGCTTCCGGTCGCTTCCCGCCTGTTCCAGCTTTGTCCGCAAAGAGCTGCGATCATCACGGAGTTCTTCGGTCCGGTCAGCAATCTCCCGGAGCTCCTGGAGCTGCGTTTGCAGGGCCATGTCATCGCCCGCTTCCACCAGTTCGGCCAGTTCCTTCTCCCCGGCCAGATCGTCACGGCGCACCTCCTCGCGCACCTGGGCGCTGTGCCAGGTCTCCCGCTCCTGCTTGTACTCCGCAAATCTCTCGCAGCGCTCCAGCAGACTGCTGCGGTCATCGGGGGGCAAGCCGGCGTCATCGTAGAGCTTGGCAAGGGCGGCATCGCTCCGCCGGATCTCTCCATCCAGACGCCGGAGCTCACGCTCTGCATCAGCGATCTCGCCTTCCGCGTCCCGGAGTTTTTCCATCCGGGCAACCAGTGCATCGAAGGCTGCCTCCACGGTGGATGTGTCTGCATCATTAATAGTCAGCTCGTTGAAATGCTGCGACAGAAAACGGGAGGCCCGAACCAGACGCTTCCGGATCTCCTGTTCGGTACGGTCTTTCTGTTTCTCGAGCTGCAGCTGCTCCCGTCGCGCTTCGTCCACCTCACGCACAAGACCGGCAAAGCGGGCGAATCCCTCCGCCGTCAGCTGCGGGTCGAATCCAAGCTTGTCGGCCAGAGCCTGTCGTTCTTCTTCCAGTCTGGCCAGCTCTTCCTGTTCCCGCTTGAGATCACCACGGAGCGCCTCGGCACGGCGGGACCGCTCGGCCCGGAGCTTCCCTTCGGTCTGCTCTCTTTCGAGATGCTCCAACCGTCCTTCCACCGCCCCGACGTTCCAGGACTCCGGTGCGTCTCCGCCTTCGGCGACACCGCGCTCCAGCTCCCGTCGAGAGAGCAATCCGGTCACCAGCTGCCAGAGAACCACCAGGGAGCCGCCTGCCGCAGCGAGAGCACAGATCAGCACCGGTACAGCGCCGTCCAGACCGGCCCACAGGGCGGCCGCCAGGGCAGCGGCCAATGCCGCAGCGCCACCCCAGAGACTCCGGGAACAACGGCTGCTGTCGAAGGCACGCAGCCAGCGGCGGAGCTCTCTGGTAACCTCTCTGAGTCGCTCCAGACGCTCTTCATCCCCAGGGGGAACCTCGGTTTTCTCCTGAAGCTCCCGCACCCGGCGGGTGGACGTACGGAGCCGCTCGGCCAGACTGACAGCCTGATCAACCTCCGCCGGACCGATGGAGAGCCGCCGGTCGTCTCCGGACCGGAGCTGTTCCGCGGCGGTGCGTTCCCTCGCACAGGCCCTGTCCAGCTGCCCGGCAAGCTGGTCAACGGTGGTCCTGTATTCCCTGACCTCCGCCAGATTCCGTCTGCAGGCCTCTATGGCAGCGTCTGGGGGCTTACTGTCGGCGACGCCGGTTGCGTCCCGTCGTTCCTCCGCCAGGCGGAAGCGTTCCCCGGTCTCGCGGCGTGTTCTCTGCAGCCCGTCGCGGCGTTCCTCCAGCTCCTGGAGACGATCCGCTTCATCGCCATTGAGGAGGTCCATGCCTGGGGGGAAGAGCCCCAGCCGGGTCTCGGCCTCCTTCCGCTCCCGGCGCGCTTGGCTCCACTCCACGGCATGCTGCACCTGCCCGGCCCGCCGGGCCGCTTCCTCAGCCTCCGCGATCTTCTGGTTCAGCTGGGGCAACCGTTTTCGCTGACCGTCCAGGTGCTCGTAGTCCTCGGAACACTGCCGCAGGTGCTGTTGCGCCTCCCGTAACGCTCTCTCCTCCTTTCGGCCGTGCTGTCTACCTACCGTAAAGAGGGCATCGTTGCGGAGGGCATCCAGATCGAAACCGCCGTAGAGCTCCTGCCGCAATCGCCGTCGGATCTCCTCCTCGGTGGCGCCCGTCTGGATGAGCTCCCCCATGGAGAGCCAGTAGCAATGCAGCATCTCGCCCCGGGGCAAAGGAGGGCGGGGGGCGCTGCGCCCCTCCCGCTGCCAGCCCACTTCGCTGCCGGCCCGGTGCACGCACCAGCTTTCCTCTCCATAACGGAACTCGGCCCCCAGGAGCAACGACCCCCCCGACGCCTCCACCCTTTCGTCGATGAGATGATGCAGAGCACGCACCAGGCTGCTCTTTCCGGAGGCATTGGGGCCGGTCACCACCGTCACGCCAGGGCCGATATCCTCCAGGGTAAAGCCCTTCAGGATACCTGGCAGATGAGTGATCTCCAAGCGTTCCAGCTTCACGAGGTTCCCTCCTTCTGGGCCAGCATCCTGTCCAGCACCTCCAGACCCGCCAGGCGAAGCCGCTCCGCCACCGTTTCATCATCCAGGGCAGGTTCACCCAGAGGCTTCCACCGGGGCTGTCCGGTCTGCTGCCGGAAACGGCCCCCGGCCTGCTCAATCAGTGCCTGCCTCTCCGGGTCTTCGGGGTTCCGTTCCAACAGCAGCAGCTGGCGGGCCAGCACCCCGGGAGGACTGCTCTGCCGGGCAAGTGTTTCAAGATCCATCTCCGGTCTGGTGGCGTACTGGAGGGTGTGGACAAAGTACTGGATGGCCCCGCCGGTGGAGAGGATCTCCCCATCCAGGGCTCCCAGCAGAGCCTCCACCTCCCGGCGTCGTCCGGTCCGTCCCGTACAGATGACGTGGAGTCCCGCCGCCTCCGGCGGCTCTCTCCGGTCCAGGAGGATCCGGTCCAGTCCCCGCACCGCATCGAGCAGCCTGTCCTGGGCCTCGGCGGGCTCCTCGATATCGGTGAGGTCCACAGCGAGTCGCTCCCAGTGCAGAGGAGCCATCCCCCACTGCTCCAGACTGGTGATACGCCTCCCCTCCACGGTAACCACCCAGGGACCGTGGAGGCCAGTCTCGCCTGGATCCAGACCGGTCACCGATCCCAGGTAGCCCACCGGCCAGTCGGCGGTGAAACGATCGGGGGCATGGATGTGCCCCAGCAACCACCCATCCAGTTCTGCGGCAGCCAGATCTGCGGAAGCCACCGGGGCGTATCCGCCTCCCGAGGCATCGCGGTCGCAGTGCAGGAGGCC
>JAIPGA010000092.1 GCA_021736445.1 Synergistales bacterium
CCTCCGACCCGATGGCCACTCGCTCACGGCCGAGGACCGGCCCGGCGTCCATGGCCTCCACCAGCCGGAAGACCGTCACCCCTGTCTCGGCGGGGCCCTCCATGATGGCGCGCTGCACCGGGGCGGCGCCGCGGTACCTGGGGAGCAGCGATGGATGGACATTGAGACAGCCGTACCGGGGCAGTTCCAACAGCCGCCCGGGGATCCGCCGGCCGAAATCCACCACGAGCACCGCATCGGGCCGGGACGCCTCCATGGCGGCAAGAAGCCCTTGCTCTTCACCGATTCGGGCGGTGCGCCACGGTTCGTACCCGGCCCGCCGGGCCGCCCCCTCCAGGGGCGTCGGCCGGGGCTTCAGCCCCCGACCCGCCTTCCGGGGCGGCGCCGTCACCACGCCCTCAAAGGAGAACGTGGAGACCATCTCTGCAAAGCAGACAGCAGCGAAGTGGCCGGAACCGAGAAACCAAAGCCTCATCGACAAGGGGATCAACCCTTCTTCTTTCGGAATTTCCGCTTGATGACCTGCCGTTTCATCAGCGACAGGTGGTCAATGATCAGCGTGCCGTTAAGGTGGTCGATCTCATGCATCAGCGCCCTGGCCAGAAAGCCTTCGGCGTCGATCCGCCGTTCCGTCCCGTCGGGGTCGCGCGTCGCCACCACCACCTGTGCCGGTCTGGCGATGTCCTCGAAGATGCCGGGGAAGCTCAGGCAGCCCTCCTCGGCGACGATCTCGCCGCTCTGTTCCCGCACCTCGGGATCGATCAGGACAAAGCGCTCGCCTTTCACCTCGACGACGGCGATCCTCCGGGACACACCGATCTGCGGGGCCGCCAGCCCCACACCGTCGTGGGCGTACATGGACTCCCACATATCCTCGAGGAAGGCCGCCAATTCTTCGCCGAACCCCTCTTCCTCCGCGTTTTCCGCCCGCAGCACCGGATCCGGGTATATCTTGAGCGGCAACACAGCCATTGTTCCCATCTCCTCATTGCACAACACACTGCCGCACCCCCGGAGGGGTACGGCAGTACCGGACTATTGTTCTTCAGAACCCTTCCTAGTTATTGAAGACATCCCCGAGGAGATCACCGATGGTCACGGCGGCATCGTCCTCCGTGTAGGAGTTGTTCTGCTGCTTCTTTCCTCCTGCGGACTTGGCGGGACGGTCCCGTTTCTGTTCCTTTTTGGGCTCCTCGCCCTGCTGGAGGGCACTGAGGCTGAGACGGATCCTCCGCTCCTTCGGCTTGACCTCCAGAATGCGGGCCGTCACCTCCTGCCCTTCCTGCAGGACATCGCCGGGCTTGTCCACACGCTCCCTGCTCAGCTGGGAGATGTGGATCAGTCCTTCCACGCCCTTCTCCAGCTCCACAAAGGCACCGAAGTCGGCGAGGCGGACCACCTTGACGTCCACATCCTGGTTCTCCCAGTAGCGTTCGCCAACACCGTCCCAGGGATCGTGGAGCTGCTTGTAACCCAGGCTGATGCGGCGGCGCTCCTGATCGACATCGAGGATCTGCACCTCTACCTCCTGGCCCTTGCGCAGCACATCCCGGGGATGCTTGATGCGGGTCCAGCTGAGGTCACCGATATGGACCAGCCCCTCCACGCCCGGCTCGATCTCCACAAAGGCGCCGAAGTCGGTGAGGTTGGTGACGGTACCCGTGGTCTTGTCGTCCTTCTGCCAGCGTTCGCCCACACTCTCCCAGGGGTCGTTCTGGAGCTGTTTGATGCTGAGCGAGATACGGTCCCGCTCCTGATCGATACCGATCACCTTGACCTTCTGGGTGTCGCCCTTCTTGACGATCTCCTTGGGCTTGGCGTTGCGCTGCCAGGAGAGCTCGGAGATGTGCACAAGGCCTTCGATGGGCCCGAGATTGACGAAGACTCCGAAGGAGGTGATGCTGCTGACCGTCCCCTCGAGAACCGTCCCCTCTTCGACCTCGTCGTAGAACTTGTCGCGCTGGTACTTGAGCTCCTCCTCGAGGACGGAACGCCTGGAAAAGACGAGACGCCGCTTTCTGCGGTCCTTCTCCAGCAGCTTGACCTCGAACTCCTCGCCGATAAACCGGGCCGGATTGACCCCCCGCCCTTCCTCGGCGAGATGCGAGATGGGGATAAAGCCCTCGATACCGCAGCAGTTGACGATCAAACCGCCTTTTACCTTGCGCAGGCCCTCAACGGTCACCACATCGCTTTTCGCCAGCGCTTCCTCGACGGCGCTCCAGCGCTCGTCGAACTCGGAGCGCCAGCGGCTTACGGTAAGCTGGGCTTCCTCGTTCTGGATCACATTTATAACCTGCACGCGGATCTTGTCGCCCACGTTGGGTTCTTCCACTTCTTCCACCAGCGCCCGGTGCGTCCACTCCTTGCGGGGCAGATAGCCTTCGCATTTGTAGCCTACGTCGACAAGCCATCCGTCGCTGCTCGTGTCGATGACCTCACCGTCAACCAGCATCCCCCTGTGGACATCCTGGGTGGTGTACTTCTCCATCATCTCTTCCTGGTCCAGAAGCTGTTCCATGCTCTCCCCGCCATCGGCGGGCTCGCTCTGCTCGGCTGATTCCGCGGTCTCGGCGGATTCGGCCTCGATCTCCCGGCCGGCTTCCTGCTCGACCTCGGTGTCCTCTTCGGCCTCGGTCTCGGCTTCCTCTTCGGCCTCGGTTTCAGCCTCCTGTTCGGCCTCGACCTCGGTGGCCTCTTCCTGCTGCTCCACCTCTTCTTCTGTGGATACCGTTTCCTCCACAGTCTGTGCGGTTTCCTGGTTCTCCGTGGGATCCACCTGCTCGGTCTCAGTGGTCTCCACTTCTCGGTTGTTCTCCAACATAACCTTCCATCCCCCTTGACGACCTGCGCGTCGCGAGTCTTGAGATAAGTTTATCGATAAGCCAATCCGGGGTGCTCGCCCCGGCGGCAACTCCCAATATAGAATGCTTGTCAAGCCATCGACTGTCAAGCTCTTCCGGGTCTTCCACCCAGGTCACATCCACAGATTCGCTCTCGGCTATCTCAACAAGCTTCCGCGTATTCGCGCTATTCTTGCCACCTATGATAATAATACCATCAACATCCTGTGCCATAAAGCGCACAGCGTCCTGGCGGGCCGCCGTGGCTCCGCAGATTGTGTTGTACACCCTGAGCTCGACAATGTGCGGCACCAGTGCCGCCACCACGGCCGCAAGGTTCGGCTCCTTCTGCGTGGTCTGGCAGACCACCCCCACCTTGCCTGAAGGAAACGTCGCCGGCAATGCCTCCGGACCGCTCACCACATAGGCGCGCCCGATGACGCAGCCGCGGATGCCGCGTACCTCCGGATGGTTCTCGTCTCCTACAATCACGACATCGTACCCTTGATCGGACAGGAAGGCGGCCCGTTCCTGGGCCTTGCTGACAAAGGGGCAGGTTCCGTCGATCAGATGGACATTCCGGCGCCGGCACCGTTCCATCTCCTCCGGGGAGAGCCCGTGGGCGCGGACAAAGACTACAGCACCCTCCGGCACATCCTCTGTATCGTGCACCACTTTCAGACCAAGCCGCTCCAGCCGTGCGACCTCCGGCGGATTGTGGATCGGGCTGCCCAGGGCATAGACCTCGCCGTAGTCGCGCAGTGCTGTCTCCAGGGTGTCGATGGCCCGACGGACCCCGAAACAGAAGCCGTTGGGCTCCGCACAACGTACTGTCAATCACGTTCCTCCCCTGCATTCGCCAGGCAAAGCCCGCAGATTTCGTCAAAAACCGCCTCGTCGGCACAGGCACTGCCAGCATCATACCACACAACGCCAGGAAATTTCCGGAACCAGGTCATCTGTCGGCGGGAAAAGGCCTTGGTGGAGCGGATATCCCCCTGGATCGCCTCCTCCAGCGTGCATTCCCCCTGCAGATGGGCGGCGATCTCCCGGTATCCGAAGCCCTTCATGGCGGGAAGATCCCTGGCAAAGCCCTTTTGGAGCAGCCACGCCACCTCCTCCACATATCCGGCGGCAAACTGCGCCCGTACCCGCTGGGCAATGATACCGTACAGCCCGCCACGATCCGGTGCAAGGCCGATGTACCGGGGTTCCACCGGCGATTCCATCCGTTCCTGTTCCCCATAGACCTCCGTCACCGGTTTGCCGGAAAGAAGGGTGATCTCCAGCGCCCGCACCACCCGGGTGGTGTCGTTGGGGTGGATCGTCGCCGCCGCTCCCGGATCCGCCTTCTGCAACCTGGCGTGCAGCGCGGCCCGACCGTTCCGTTCCGCCTCCGCTTCCAGCTCCCTCCGGAGCTGCTCGTCTTTCGGCAGGTCACCGGAGAGCAGCCCCTCGGCAAGAGCGCTGAAATAGAAGGGCGTGCCGCCCACCAGCAGCGGCAGCCTCCCCCGCGCCCGGATGCGCCGCACCGCATCGGTAGCCTGACGGACGAAATCCGCCGCGGAGTAGACCTCATCGGGATCGGCCACATCGATCAGATGGTGCAGGATCTCGTAGCGGGTCTGCCGGTCCACCTTGTCGGTCCCCACATCCATGTACCGGTAGACCTGCCGGGAGTCCACGGAGATCACCTCGGCGTTGAGCTCCCGGGCGATCCGCAGACTCAGCGATGTCTTGCCCGACGCGGTCGGGCCGATGAGAGCCGGCACAACGATGCGTTCCCCGGGCATGCTACTCCCTCCCGAAATAGCGCGCCAGCTGCGCCGCGGCGATACGCCGCACCGTCGGACGTCCATGGGGGCAGCTGTCGGGGCGCTCGCTGTTCTGCAGTCGCTGCAGAAGCCGCTCCGCTTCCCGGGGCGCCAGCCTCTCGCCGAGCTTCACCGCTCCCCTGCAGGCACGCATCGCCCAGCGGGCCCAGATCTCCCGGACGGGTTCGTCGCGGTTCTCCTCCACGGCCGCCACCGCCGCACGGAGCAGCGCCACCGGTTCGGCCGCCTCCCCGACGGCACCGAGAGACGGCACGGCGTCGAGCCGCACCGTTTCCGCTCCCGCAGTCAGCGAGAAACCCAGCTCCGCAAGCCCTTCCCGATACTCCTCGGCCTGCGCCGCCAGTGTGGGGGGCAGGACGATCCCTTCCGCCATTCCCTGCGAACGGATCCCTCTCGTGCCGATGTCGAGGATCTCCTCGTACCGCACCCGCTCGTGGGCCGCGTGGGGATCCATGAGCAGGAGGTCGCCGCCGTCGTCGAAGAGCAGGTATCCCGTGTCGAGCTGGCCGAGATAGCGCACCGGCCGCTCCTGCTCCCGCCTCCCCCGGTCTGGTGCGGGATCGGTCGATCCGACACCGGGCATGGGCGGCCCTTCGCCGGGGGCCTCTGTCCGGGGTTGCGGCCCCCTGGAGGCCTCGTTTCGGGTGTCGAAGGGCCAGGCCTCCCTGTCAGGCGCCTGTTTTTCGGGGCCCACCACCCCCTGAAAGGCGGCTCGTCCCGAGGGTGCGTGCACCCGGTTCCCGGAAAGCGGCGGACCGTGCCGTTCCCGCTCTTTCTGGGGCGGACGCTCCGGCACCGGCCGATCCAGTCCGACCTCCAGCGGGGCGCCCAGCAGCTCCGTGCCGGCCCGGCGGATGATATCGAAGATCTCCCGGCTCCGCTTGAAGCGCACCTCCCGTTTGGCGGGATGGATATTCACATCCACATCCTCCGGCGGCACCCGGACAAAGAGCAGCCACTCACCCTCGGTGCTGCCCCTGACCTCGTGCAGCGCCGCACGCACCACACCGTCCTGGAAAAAGCGCCCGTTGACAAAGGAGACCACATTCATCCGCGACCCGCCCGGCGCCGGCTGCCACCAGGCGGTCAGCGCCGACCGTTCCCCCTCCACGGAGGCATGGCGGGCCGGGGGCTCGGGCCCCCAGAGCTGCTCCAGGAGGGACGGCAGCTCCCCGTCGCCCGGGGCGGCGAAGGTCCGGCGGCCGTCCTTGTAGAGCTGGAAGGCCACCTGCGGATAGGCCAGCGCATAGCGCTGGACCACCTCCACGATCCGCCGGTACTCGGCGGCGGCGCTCTTGAGGAACTTCCGCCGGGCCGGCAGATTGAAAAAGAGATCCTCCACCTGCACCCTGGTGCCCGGCGTACAGGAGATCCGCCGGGGCTCCCCGGGCTCGCCGGCCTCCGCCCGGATCATCCCGCCTTCGTCGGCGTCGCTGCGGCGGCTGCGGAGCTCCACCCGTCCCACTGCGGCAATGCTGGAGAGCGCCTCGCCGCGGTACCCCAGCGTCCCGATGTGCTCCAGGTCGTCGATCCCCTGGAGCTTGCTGGTGGCGTAGCGTTCGAGGGAGAGCGAAAGCTCCTCGAAGGGGATGCCGCCGCCGTTGTCCTCCACCACGATACTCCCCCGGCCGCCCTGACGGACCGCCACGGTCACCCTGGTCGAGCCGGCGTCGAGGGCGTTCTCCAGAAGCTCCTTGACCACCGAAACGGGGCGTTCCACCACCTCTCCCGCGGCAATACGGGAGGCGATCTCCTCAGGCAAGCGATGGATCATCTCAGACACCTTCCCTTAGTACACGGCGGCTCCGTCTGGTGAGGGAGGCCACCCGTTTCAGCATATCATCGGGATCCATCCGCCGGGCGTCGAGCGAGGCCAGCTCCTCAAGCAGCGCGTCCCGCTCCACCGAAAGCAGCCTCATCTGTCCGCCCCTGGCGACACGCCGACGCTGCGGCGGTTCCAGAACGCGCTGGCCCTCCTCGAACTCCTGCAGCAGCTCCCGGGACCGGGCGATCACCTGATCGGGGATCCCCGCCAGACGGGCCACCTCGATCCCGTAGGAGCGGTCCGCCGGCCGGCGCACCACCCGGTGCAGAAAGACGATCCCGTCGGCACGCTCGTCCACATCCATACTGAGATTCACCACCTCGCGGCAGCGCTCCGCAAGGTCCGTCAGCTCATGGTAGTGGGTGGCGAAGAGCACCTTGGGCCGGCAGCCGCAGTGGGCCACCAGGTACTCCAGGACCGCCCAGGCGATGCTCATCCCGTCGTAGGTAGAGGTCCCCCGGCCGATCTCGTCGAGCACCACAAAGCTCTTCTCCGTCACGTTGTGGAGGATGTTGGCCGTCTCCAGCATCTCCACCATAAAGGTGCTCTGCCCCCGGTCCAGCTCGTCCCTGGCGCCGATACGGGTGAAGATCCGGTCGGTCACGGGGATCACCGCGGCCTCGGCGGGGACGAACCATCCCATCTGGGCGAGGATCACATGCAGGGCGGCCGTGCGGAGAAAGGTGGACTTGCCGGCCATGTTGGGCCCCGTCACAATGGCGATCCGCTCGCCGCCGCTGTCTAGCTCCACATCGTTGGGCGTGAAGGGCTGGTCGGGCAGCGCCATCTCCACCACCGGATGGCGGGCCCCACGCAGGGAGAGCCGTTCTCCCTGGTTCACCTCGGGGCGCACGTAGCCTCCCTCCCAGGCGAGGTCCGCCGCCGCTGCAAGCACATCGAGCTCCGCCAGGGCGTTGCCCAGCTCCTGCAGCGGCTCCGTCAGCGCCAGCACACGCTCCACAAGGGCATCGTAGAGGGTCCGCTCCCGTTCCCGGATCTTTTCCAGGGCGTCGAAGACCTTCTCCTCGAACCCCTTCAGCTCCTCGGTGATAAAACGCTCGCCCGACACCAGGGTCTGCTTCCGCTGGTACTCTTCGGGAACCTTGTCCTTCTGGGTGTTGCGCACCTCGATATAGTACCCGAAGACCTTGTTGTAGCCCACCTTGAGGTTTTTGATCCCCAGCCGCTCGCGCTCCACGGCGGCAAACTCCTCCAGCCAACGATCGCCGTGGAAGCCCAGCGAACGGTACTCATCCAGCTCGGCATCGTAGCCCTGACGGATCATGGTCCCGTCGCCGGGCTGTCTGGGAGGCTCCTCGGCCAGTGCGCGTTCCAGTTCGGCCGCCACCTCCGCGAAGGGCTCCAGGTCAGGGAGATCCCCGCCCGGCAACGTTCCGCTGCAGGCGTCGCGGATCCCGGGATAGGCCCGCAGGGTGTCCCGCACCGCCGTCATATCCCGACCGGTGCCGACCCCGAGGCTCAGCCGCCCCAGAGCCCGTTCCACATCGCGGCAGGCGGCGAGCCGCTCCTGCACCGTCAGCAGCATGGCGCTGTCCGCACGCAGCACGTCAATACGGTCGTGCCGCCTGGTGATGGCATCGACCTCACGCAGGGGCCGCTCGATCCAGCTGCGGAGCATCCGGCGCCCCATGGCCGTACGTGTCCTGTCCAGGATGGACAGAAGCGTCGAACCGGGGCCTTCCAGCAGCTCCAGGTTACGCTGGGTGGTCACGTCCAGATGGAGGTACCGCCCCTGCAGCAGCGGCCGGATCCGCCGCACGTGGCGGGCCGCCGCATACTGGGTCTCCTCCAGGTACTCCAGCAGCGCCGCGGCGCACCCAACCGCCTGGTCGCCGGAGCGGAGACCGAAGCCCTCCACCGAGCCGAGCCCCCAGGCGCGGAGCAGCCGCCGTTCCCCGTCGCCGGGGTCGAAGGAGGCGCGCTCACGCTCCACCACCTGCGTACCGGGGCAGGAGCGCGTCACAAGCTCCTCGACACCCCGGGGGCCGGTACGGGGGAGCAGTGTCTCGGCCGGCGACATGGAAGCGCAGAGCGCCATGGCCTCGCCGGAAGGGAAGGTCCCCGCTTCCAGCCGCCCCGTGGCCGGCCGCAGAAAGGCGACGGAGAGCTCCGCACCGGCGGGGGCCACCGCCGCCAGAACCCCGTCGCGGCCGCTCTTTTCGGGCACATAGGTCCCCGGCGTCACCAGCCGGATAACCCGCCGTTCCACCAGCGTCCTGCCGTCGGGCTCGCTGCACTGCTCGCAGATGGCTACACTGTAGCCCTTCTCCACCAGCCGGCCCATGTAGGTCTCCACCGCATGCACCGGCACACCCGCCATGGGGATCCGTTTTTCCTGGTCCCGGGCGGTGAGGGCGATGTCGAGCACCGGCGCCGCCACCCGGGCGTCATCGAAGAACATCTCGTAGAAATCCCCCATGCGGAAAAAGAGCAGCGCCTCGGGGTAGGCCTCCTTCCACCGTACATACTGACGCAGCATGGGTGTCATCTTCACGCCTTCGGGAAGCTTCACAGGTCGTTCCCCCCGTGGTACTCAAGATAGCTCTGCAAGAGGATCGTCGCGGCCACCATGTCCACCCGCTTCTTCCGCTGTTTCCGGGACACGTCGCCGGCCAGCAGCGACTGGTTGGCCACGGTGGAGGTGAACCGCTCGTCCCACATCTCCACGGCACTCTGCGGATAGCGCTCTCCCAGCTGCCGGGCCAGCTGTCTGGCGGACCGGGCCTCGGGCCCCTCCTCGCCGCCGGTGCGCAACGGCAGCCCCACCAGCAGCACCGACGGGTGGTACCGCTCCACCAGCGCATCCAGCTCATCCCGCCACTCCCCCCGCATGGAGAGGACAGCGACCCCCTGGGCAAA